>JAHIEH010000021.1 GCA_018901675.1 Nanobdellota archaeon | reverse complement strand
TGATGTGAATTCTGTTTTTTCTATCATTTTATCCTGGGAAAATTTTTAAGTATTATTATCCTTTACTCTATAGTGAAAGACATAGATATTCACTTGGATAGCATGTCTTTCCCTAAATAGCAAAGACACAAAGGAAGGATTATCAGTGTCATTTGCTATATCTGTGATTTACTGAACTTTTCTTCTTCATAATTGGATTTTCGCATTTCCACTATCTTCCTATAATATTTATTTTTAGGTTCTCGTTTTATAGCTGAGTAAATTAAATCCTGGGAAAACTGCTGGGGGAGAGGCATAGTAAAAAAATCACTTAAATTAAAACCGCATCCTTTTATTCCTTTCAAGTCAAATCCCGAGTGCCATAAAATCTTGAGCATAATTCTCCTTGGAAAAATATTTACATGAGTATCTACAAAGTAATATCTAAGATTCATAAATAAATCAAAGAAAATAACTGGCAGGAAATAAGGATTGGGAGTTTCTATTAGCAATAAACCTCCTTTTTTCAAAACCCTATTGCATTCCTTTAATGCCTTTAATGGATTGTCCAAGTGTTCTATAACTCCGGACATTATTAAAGTATCAAAAGTTTCTTCCTTAAACGGCAGTTTTTTCATTACATCTGCTTTTATCATTTGATTGTAATTCTCTGGCTTTTTTTCTGGAAGGACTATGTCTACTGCAGTAATATCACCTTTCAAAAAGGGATTGGGAAGGAGAGAAAAGCCTATTTCAAGAGTTTTGCCTCTTACTAACTCTGCTATCTTTCTTAACCGATAAGAATATTTTACTTTCATTTTAAATCTCCTCTGCCTCGAACACAAGGTGTTTGAGGGACAGCGGAACTTTGTTCTGCTGTAAGTTTTAAAGGCAAAAAACTTCCTGTTTCTTCTAAAACTTCTTGTTTTTGAAGGGCAAAATCTTCAAAACTTTTTGTTTTGAATGTCTCCAATTCGGGAGAATTGGATGACTTGGAAATCCTTGATTTCCATGATTTGGAAAAGTGCCTATTTTCCATAATTTTTAATTTTTGTATTTTCATTTTTTCTTTGACACTTCCTTAATCAAGACATTATTTATTTGTTTAATTAATTTATCCCAAGAAAATCTTTCAACAGATTTTCTTGCCTGTTTTGCTATTTGTTTGTTTAAGTCATTTTCTTGAAGCCCAAGAGAGATTTTTTCAGCCAACTCAGATTCATTGCCTATCTGAAATAAATAACCATTTTCCTTATCTTTTATAATTTCCTTGCCCCCTTGAGTGTTGCTGGAGATTACTATTTTCTCTCTAGCCATTGCTTCTACAAGAGATTGAGGCATACCCTCTCTTTTTGACGGAAGAACAAAAACATCACAAGAGTCAATAATATTTATCTTTTCCCCTAAATCGCAAACTGGTCCGGGCATTTTAATTTTATTCTCAATAGATAGATTATGAATTAGATTTTTAATTTGCTCGCCATATTCTTCTTCAACAGGCCCGACAAGTTCTAAGATAATCTTTTCTTTTTCTAAAAGTTTTACAGCCCTGATTAATGTTCCAATATCTTTTACTGGTGCAACTCTTCCAAGAAACAATATCTTCTTTAGTTTATTTCTTGGCTTTTTTATTCCTATTTTAAAGAACTCTTCTGGAATTCCATTAGGCATGTAGATTATATTCTCTTTTTTTACCCCTAATTTCAGGAGATAGGGGATTTCCCATTTGGTTATTGTAAATATTTTTGAGTATTTATTAAGAATTCTTCTGCCTACAAACCTGTCGTATAACCAAGCGATAATATCTAATTTCCAGTCCCGTATTCCTTTTTCCAAAAAAGGAGCATGCGTAACCAATATGCAGGGTATTTTTAATCTATTGGCTATCTTTAGAGCAACAGTTGAATAGTACTGCCTGTATGCATGGCAGATTATTATATCGGGATAGAGTTTTAGTGCCCTATCAGTATAATTCCAAAAAAAAGTGTTTTGGCCTATATGAAAGTAGGTTTTAAATCTGTAAATTTTAACTCCTTTTTTTTCCTCAAACTCTGGAGCATACTCTATTTCTCCAGAACCTCTTTTGATGTTAGAAGAGAAAACATAAACTTCATGCCCTTCTCCTGCTAAAAGTTCTGTCTCTTTCTCGATTCTTGCCCAAAGCCCATCAAACCCTGCTGAAAATGCAGTAACAATAAGTATTTTCATTTTACAATAAATCCTGCATTCTTGAGAATTTATATTCTTTACTTAGGTAAAATATAACCTTTTCTAAATTCGTAACCAGCTTCTTATGGCTAAATCTTGTGTCTATTCTGCTTTCAGGTATTTTGATAAAATCCCAAGAGTGGGCATAAAAAACAAGATTTTGGTTTGTGAGAATTAATAAGTTCAGAAAAAGTTTTAGTAGAAACCATGGAAAAACTCTTAATGGAAGAGATACAAAAGGAACAAAAAAAGAAGATGTGGGAATTTCGTAAATTCCTTGTTTTAATTTGTAAACTCTTTTAGGGCTAAAAAATCCTTTTAGCCATAATTTAAACTTTTTTGGAAAGAAAAGTAGTTGTAAAAGATTAAGGGGGGTGTAAGATGCGTCGTATAAAAAATGATTTTGTTTTAAAACTATTAAAGTTTCTTCATCAATTGAATGCTGGGGTGCTCTAAATCCCACAGGGCTATGTTTGAATATTTGGTTATGGATTTCAACAGATTGTTTAATTCTGTTTTCTTTTTCCTTAATAGATAAATTATCAAACCTTTCATGGCTATAACCATGAAGAGCTATTTCATGCCCTTGTTTTTCTAAGTCCAGAAAATAATCTGGAAATTTATCTAAAAGTTTTGCAGGAACAAAAAAAGTCGCTTTAATGTTTTTTTTGTTTAATATGCTTAAAATCAGGGGGATACCCTTTTCCAAACTCTGGTATTGATTAGAGTGAAGGTCTTTTTCCACATCAAAAGTGAGTGCAATTTTCATAAGAAAAAAAGAGAGAGTATGCTTTAAAAGATAATTGTTATGCAGTCAAAGCTATATTTAGGTATATCCTAACGCCCTTAATCTTTCCATTATTGTTTCTCTTACAACTCCTCTGCCTGCTCTTTCATGAGCATTTGGGTCTGTATTCTTTTCAGTACATTCTACACACCCAAGAGAAGTGTATCCTAGCGCATAAAGAGGATTACAGACAATATTGTGTTTTTTTACATATTCCATGATATCTTCTCTTCTCCAGAATAACAAAGGATGAACTCTCATATGTTCTGGATCATGTCTTGGAGAGAAGAAACTCTCTTTTGCTCTTTCTTCATGCTCTACTCCTCTTAAACCAACCAAAAAAGCATCAAAACCAAAATCTCTAATAGCTTTCATCATAGGAGCGATTTTATGATAACCACAGCAGAGTTCAGTAAATTCTGGTGTTTTAAACCCGAATTTTTCTTTCATTTTGTCTAACTTGTTTTCATCTGCTTTAACTGCTTTATGGTCTTGCAAATTCCATTCTTCAACAATCTTGTCAATAAATTCATATGTCTCTGGAAACTCATGCTGAGTGTCAACAAATATTGTAGGTATGCTCGGAAATAATGGAAGTGTAAGATGCAGTAAAACGAGGCTGTCTGTACCCCCGCTAAACCCCAAACCCATGTTTTTGTAGGTTTTCATTGCTTCTTTTATTATTTCTTGGGATTTTTTAACTTTCTCATCTAATGACAAGTCAACCAATGCTCTTGCTTCAGGCCTCATTAAATCCACGCATCTGTCTGTTCTCTCTTTTGTAAATCTTTGTTCCATTTTATAATTATACATAATTATAGATAATATTTAAATCTTTCTATAAAAGAAAATATAGATTGCATTGCTAATAACCTAGACTCGCTAATCTTTTTTTTATCTCTTCTCTTTCTTTCTTATCAAAGACTTCTGAAGACTCACTTGAGGAAGATAAAATTTGCCTTAGAACAAATGCAACATAGGAAGACACAGAAGGCATTCCTGTTCCCTTAATCTTTTCTTTTATTTTATCTATTAAAGGCAGAGGTAAAGAGATAGTTCCATATTTTACTTTATTCTCATCTCTTTTTTTTGTTTTTTTCATGATTGGGGATAGTATAGAAAAGTTATAAACTTTTGCTATCAAAAAGACTTCTGCCATCAAAACTATCTTTCTTGTATAACACTTTGAAATAATCCAAAATTGTTGGAGCTAAGTCGATTATTCTTGCATTGTTGAGATTTAAACCCAAATTTGTAAGGATTATCCCAGAAAGGCAGTGCTCTGCTTCTTCTTTTCCAAGTGGAACCCATATGCCTTTGTCTGTAAAAGATGCGCTTATTTCATAAGTTTTTTCTTCTAAATATAATGTGACATCTGGTGCAAACCTTGCTTTTTCGCCATAAAGCTCTGCTTTTGTTTGGATAATTGCTTTAATGCCTCTTTCATCAAAAAATTTCTCAAGTTTTTCTTTTATCTCTTTTTGGATTATTTCTTCTTCCTCTTTTTTTACAATCCCTTTTCTATCAGTATCGTTCAGGAATATCTGCGCGGTTTTTACAGAACGTTTAGCAACTGCTCTGGTTTTTTCCATATCTATCAAACCAGTAGAAAGTGCTTCTTCAAAAGAGATGTTTTCTACAGGTATTTTTTTGCCTAAGCTTCTTGGGATATACCTTATAAGAAAATTTAATTTTGTTTTCTCTAAAAAGTAGAAGATATTCTTCCTCGTTATTCCAAGGGAAGATAAAATGCTTGCTTTTTTTATTTTTGTAAAGAGATATCCTTCTTGCTCAAGCCAGGAGTTTATATTAAAAACTTTTTCAATTTTTTCAATGCCATGGTCTGAGATTACCATAACTTCTGCATTTGGGTCTTTTTTTCTCACATAACCGATAAAATCGTCAATTTTTTTATGAACCTCTTCTACTACCGGTTTATCCCAGGCAAAATGCTGGACTATATCGCTTGCTCTGAAAAGGACTATGAAAAAATCAAAATCTCTTTGAAAAAGGAATTTTGCAGCCCTTATTCTTTTGTCTAGAATATTTTCTGCTTCTTCAACTATATCTTCTTTTTTCTCTTTCAAGCCAGAAACTTCTATCTCATAACCTAATTTGTTTAATGTGTCTTTCAAGTCTGAAGGATAAGTGTATTGGCACATGGTGCTTGGGGTTTCGATTCCAGACACAATCACCCCATTAATCTCATCTGGAGGATAAGTAACAGGAAGATTAATGAAACAGCTTTTAACTCCTGCTTCTGAAAGATACTGCCATAATGGCTTTCCCTGAAGCCTTTTTCTGTTTAAGAACTCTACTTTCCAAGAGAAGTCGTCAACAAGAGTAAAATCGTAAATTTCTGTTTTCCCAGGATTATTCCCTGTTGAAAAGCTTGCCCATGCAACAGCAGTAGCAGGCGGTATTACTGAGATAAGGTTTGCTTTATGTTTAAAAGAAGCAAGATTAGGCAGCAGTTTTTTCTCTAAAAAAGGATTAATAACAGGAAAATTGCCTCCATCAATAGCAACAATGATTAATTTCTTCTTTTTATTATCCTTTAACATATAGGGAGGATTGTAGTCTTATTTAAAAATATTTATATATTTGTTATAAAGAATAATAGAATGATAAAGAATAATAGAATGATAAAGAATAATAGAATGATAAAGAATAATAGAATGATAAAGAATAATAGAATGATAAAGAATAATAGAATGATAAAGAACAAGATAGAAAAATTGAACATGAGAGAAGTAAAACACTTGATAAAAGAAGCAATTAAGGAAGATTTCAACGGAAGAGATGTAACAAGCAATCTCTTCAAAAAAGATAATAAAGTTATCAAAGCAGAGATTGTCCCACGTGAAAAAATAATTGTTTGCGGAACGGAGTTGGCAAAAGAAATACTTAGGCAATATGACCCTAAGATAAAAATAAAAGTATACATACAAGATGGCCAAGAAGCAAATAAAGGGGATACGATAGCTACAATTGTTGGGCCACTATGTTCTATACTTAGTGCAGAAAGAGTTGTGCTAAATTTTATGCAGAGGCTGAGTGGAGTAGCGACAACAACTAGACAGTACGTTGATGCAATAAAGGATACAAAAGCAAAAATTTATGATACAAGAAAAACAACACCATTATGGAGACAGCTGGAGAAATATGCAGTAAGATGCGGAGGAGGGCATAACCATAGATTCGGTTTATATGATGCTGTTTTAATTAAAGATAACCATATAGCTCAATTAAAGAGAAATACTTACTATCAACTAGAGAAAATAATAAAAAAAGCAAGAAAGTTGAGAGATATTAAATTTATAGAAGTGGAAGTGGATAATTTAGGCCAGTTCGAGAGAATATTAAAAATTCCCGGCGTAGATATAATTCTTTTAGACAATATGGGCCCAAAACAACTGGAAAAAGCAGTTTTAATAAGAGACGGCCATAACAAAAATAAAACTCCTTTGCTTGAAGCTTCTGGAGGAATAACACTGGGAAATATAGCTAAGATTGCTCAAAGCGGGGTTGACAGAATTTCCGTGGGTGCAATAACTCATTCTGCAACAAATGTGGATATAGGACTCGATAGAAATATAATCAAAACAGATTGCGGGATTATTGGAGCCGGGCTGGCTGGTTGTACAGTGGCATTAGAACTAGCTGATGCAGGAAAGAAAGTAGATTTGTTTGTTAAAAGAAGATTAATAGAAGATTGCAACAGTTATCTAATTGCAGGAGGGCTTACAGCAGTTCCAATAATTGATGGAAATCCCTTAAAGGGAGACTCTTTTGAAAAGCATGTAAAAGAAACCCTAAGTGCTGGGAAAAATCTCAATAACAAAAAAATAGTTCAATTTTGTGCAGAACATTTTTTTCCAGATGTGATAATCTGGTTAATAAAAAAAGGCGTTAATTTTGATAAATCCGAAAAAGGCTATGAATATGACCTTCATAGAGAAGGAGGCCATTCTGTGAATAGAATCTTCCATTCTAAAGATACAACAGGCAAATCAATAATGGGGGTCTTAAGCAAATTAGTCAGTAAACATCCAAATATAACTGTCCATGAAAACCATATGGCAATTGATTTAGTAACAAAGAATAAGCTAACAAAAAGTAGAGGCAAAGATGTTTGTTTAGGATTTTATGCTTATGACATAAAAAATGACTATGTTAAAACAGTCTCATGCAAAGGGATTTTCGTTGCAACAGGAGGATTGGGAAAAGTTTTCTCTTACACAAGCAATACTGATGTTTCAACAGGTGATGGATTCGCAATGTGTTACAGACTTGGCCTGCCTCTTGCAAATATGGAGTTTATACAATTTCACCCAACAGTATTTTATGATCCCTCTGCTTCAACTGAAAATGAAAGAAGATTCTTGCTTACAGAAGCTCTTAGGGGAGCAGGGGCAATAATAAAAACAACTAAAGACTCTAAAGAAGATTACATCTTAAAGTACAATTCTCTTGGTTCAAAGGCAACCAGAGATGTTGTAACCAAAGCTGAAGATTTAGAGATGAGAAAAAATGGGCTGAACCATTTATGGCTAGATTGCACAAAAATACCTGAATCACAAATAAAGAATGATTTCAAAAATTCCTATGAATTCTGTCTAAGCAAGGGAGTAGATATAACAAAAGAGCCAGTCCCTATTATTTATGCAGTTCATTATTCAAATGGGGGGGTATTTGTTGGAAAAGATGCAGAAACCGAAATTAAAAATCTCTATGTTTTAGGTGAAACATCCTACACTGGATTGCATGGAGCAACAAGGCTTGCAAGCAACTCTGCACCAGAATGTGTTCTGTTCGGGAGACTTGCTGCAAAACATTTTCTATCAAACCCTCTTAATAGCGAAAATATAGAGGTGCCTTTGTGGGATATAGGACAAGCAATTCAAGTTAAAGATAAAGATATCATAGACCAGTGTTGGGAAACTATAAGAAAAACAATGACAACTTTATGTGGAATTGTAAGAAATAAAGAAAGATTGACTAATGCAAAGCAGATAATCGAATCTTTAAAAGAGAAAATCAATGATTTCTACTGGAATTATTATGTTTGTAAGGATTTCTTAGAAATTAGAAACATTGCAGATGTTGCCAGCATAATTATCGAAAGTGCCTTAATACGAAAAGAAAGCAGAGCATGTCACTTCAGAGAAGATTTTCCAAAACAAAACAAGGAGTTTCTCGGCTTGACGATAGTAAGAAATGGAAAAAAGCCAGAGATAATCAAAAAATGAAAGACAAGAATGCAACAATAATAGTGGATTTAATTCCTAGTTTAGATGAAATTAAAAAAAATCTCCATAAAGATGCCAGATGGGGAATAGGCAAAGCAGAAAAAGAAGGGTTGAAAGTTGAGCAAACAGATAGAGAAGAGGACTGGAAAGAATTTTATGAAATTTATAAAAACACAATGAAAGAAGGAGGAATAATGCCCTCTAGTTTGGAAAAACTAAAAGAGAACACATCAACATTCTTAGTGTGCAAGAAAGAGGGCAGAATAATTGCTGGAGCAGGTATTTGGTTTAGGAATGTCTACAGTAAGGAAATACCTCGGCTCTATTTTAATGCCTCTTTAAAAGATTTTCAAAGTTTACAGCCAAATAACCTGCTTTATTGGAGTTGTATAGTTTGGAGTAAGGAAAAAAACTATAAGGAATTTGATTTGGGGGGGTGGCAGATAAATGCACGTGAGCATTTACAAGGGGTTAATAAATTCAAAGAAAAATGGGGAAGCGTGGTTTATTTTGAAAAAGAGTATCCCTTGTTTAAGGCAATCGGAAGAAAATTAGTAAGAAAATTTTATCTTATAAAAAAAATAAACCAAAGATTTAGGAGAAATAAAGATGCCCAAAAATAATCTGAAGATACTGGTGATAATGAATGACAGAATTGGAGATTTAGTCCTTTGTACTGGTGTGTTTAGAGAGATTAAGATGGCAATCCCTAAGGTAGAAATAACTACACTAGTTTCCAAAGTTAATTTTCCTATTGTAGAAAAGAACGATAATATTAAGAAAAGGTTCATTTTAGATTCTTTTTGGAAAAAGAGGAAATTAAAAAATTTTTTTGAATATTTGAAAATATTAAGAAAAATAAGGAAAGAGAAATTTGATATTGGGATTGACCTTAGAGGAAGTAATATGAATATTTTCTTTTTTTTAGTTATGGGGGATGTTATAGAAAAATATTCTCTAAACAAAAACAGAAATAATTTTTTAAATGGATATGTTCCAAGGAACTTGGAAGTGCATGAAACAGAATTAGCAAAGAGAATTGTTGAGAAGGCAGTAAAGATTAAAATTAAGAACTCCTGGCCAGACATCCCTACAGATGAACAGGATGAAAAAGAAGTGGATAATTTCTTAAAAAACAACCAGTTGAAAGAATTTATTGTTATTTGTCCTGGGGCAAATAGTGAGTTAAAGATGTGGGAAACAAAGAAATTTGATGAACTTATAAAATGGATAAATAATAAATTTCCTGAATATAAAATTATACTCTGTGGGGGAGAAGAAGATAGGGGGATAATAGAAAAATTAGCTAAAGAAAATAGTAATTGCATGGTCAATATGGGGTTTAATCTCCGCAACCTTTCTTTATTATCCAAGAAAGCGAAGCTGTTTATCTGCCATGATGGGGGGCCTATGCATATTGCTTGGTGTGCTAAAGCTAAAATGATAGTGCTTTGGGGTCCAACAAGCATGCCTAATGTAAAACCGCTCGGTAAAAATGTGGTAATAATTCACCATAAAACAGATTGCTATCCCTGTTATCTTAACAAAGAATGTATAAAACCAAAAGGGAATAGATGTATGGATTTAATTTCTTTGGAGGAAGTAGAAAAAGCAGTAGATAAAATATTGGGAGAGAAAAAAGAAAGATGAAAAAGCTGAATTTGGGTTGCGGGGAAGATTATAAAAATCCGGGAGAAGGATGGGTAAACTTGGATAATAATAAATTATTCAAGGCAGATATTTATCACGATTTGAATAAAATTCCATATCCTTTTAAAGCAAACAGTTTTGACAAAATTTATATGAAAATGATTCTTGAACATTTAGATAACCCCATAGAATTCTTAAAGGATGTAATAAGAATATCAAAGAAAGGAGCAAAGATTGTTTTAATCGCCCCCCATGCTACTTCTTATGCAAATCTTACAGACATACAGCACAGAACAAATTTTACAGAGAGCTCTTTTTCCAAAGAATTGCTAAAAGAGTATAATCTCCAGGAACTAATTTTAAAAAAGCGGGATTTTATCTTCCATAACAAGTGGAAAAAGGTAATTCCTTTCAAAAAGTATTTAAAAATATTTTTTAACGGGCTTTATGAGGATTTATTATTCGAGTTTGAGGTTAAAAAATAGTGATTTTGTCAAAAACCCTCTGACTGAAGTCAGGGGCGTGCTCGGGTTTTTGAGCACCATCAAGATTTGATTTGCTCACCCGCGAACTGAAGCAGGGGGATTGCGCAAATACAAATCTTGAGGTTTCAAGAAGTTTAGATATTTTAAATGACACTCTATTTTCTTCTTAGAATACTTTTAAAGAGAAGCAAATCTTCTTTAACTATCCCCTTTATCAACAGCATGATAATAGAATAAATTAAAACTCCCAACATAACCTCGAATATACCTGATAAAATGTTCATATTGGGAACAAATTGAAGAGTGGAATATACCCCTAAAGCCATTATCAGCGACGCGATGGTTGGTTTGATTAAAAGAGTTAAATCTGTTTTTACATCTAAATGCTTGTAAGCCAGCCAGCCAAGCCCTATGGAATAAATAATCCAGCTGACAACTGTTGCAATACCTGCACCAGTTGTTGCCCAGATTAAAGAATATTTATCCAGTGTTGTTATAAGGATATAGTTCAATAAAACATTTAATATGATAATCCCAATCAGTAAGGGAAGATAGATTCTTGGTTTTTCAAGCGCAGAGAATAGGCTTAAAAAAAGTGCAACCATCACTCCTAAAACAATTAAACTAGAAAGAAAGTACAGGGGTAGAGCAGCTTCCAGATAATCATATCCATAAATCAATCGGATTATATACTTTGAAAGAATTGCAACACCAAAAGCAGCAGGGATTGAGGCAATCATATTATACCTAAAAATTCTATTAAATGCATTTTCTATTTTATCCTTTCCCATCTGAGTTAAAACCGGCAAAAGGACATAAGAAAAAGTCATTAAGCCCCCTAAACTTGAAACAAGGATGAATGCAGAACGATAATACCCTATAAATACTGCATCTTCAATAAGCAAACCCAACATAATTACATCTATACAGCCAAAAAAAGCAAAAGAAACCCCTCCTAATAACAAATATGCCACGAAATGTATTATTCGCCCTTTATCCTTTTTGGATATCCTTTCACCTTTCTGAAATAAATACGGCATAAGATGATAAAATAAATAAAAAAGCAGAGCCAAAATCAGAATAGCGGTGATAATTAATCCGGCTATAATGCCGAGTATATAATATTCCGGAGTGAAAATAAAGAATACCGCTAGGATAATTCCTACTTTAAGAGATTGTGAAAATATCTCTTTTAAGAAAAGATATTTTACCTTTTTGAGCGCGAAAAACAAAGAATCTAAAAAACCCTCAAAAGAAAAAAGAAAAATATATCCTGCAGAAAGTATTAGCGGCAGAAATATTATTGGCTTCTTAAAAATGTAGAAAGAAAGAGGGTATGCTAAAAGGATTAAAAGAGCCGAGAAAGCCCCAGAAATAATTAATTTCAGGCGGAAAAGATACTGAAAATAAGATTTTGTTTTTCTTTTATCATTTTTCCCAAGAGATTCAGAAATATACCTCAGCAAAGATTCATTTATTCCGCTATGAAAAAAAGTCATAAAAAGGAAGGCTATGGAAAAAACAAGATTATAAATGCCGAATCCCTCTGGGAGAAGGAATCTTGCTAAAAGAATAGTAAAAATTAAGGAGCCAATGCGCACCACTAAAGATGATGAAAAATTCCAAAAAGAGTTCTTCATTGTTTTCTGAGCAAGATTTTTCTCCATCTTTAAAAGAGATTGCAAAGAGTTTATAAATCTATAGTGAAAGATATGAATAATTTACCAAAATAGTATGCTTTTCCCTCGATGTCAAGAATTCTGAAATAAAATCACACACTTCGGTATGTGGATGAATTCTTGAGTATCCAAAAGTCCAAAACCAGACTCAAGGACTTTTTGATGTCAGAAATGATCACATTTCTAAGCATGCTTAAAGATGCCTTTGCTTCCTGTGAGTTAAAACAGACAGTGTACACAAAGAGCATTTTTGACATGTTCAAGAATGCACAAAATGTCACTAAATTAATTCAGTTCTCTTTAAAATAATATTTGAAAAGCTTCCAGATTGCAATAACCCCGTCCCTGCCTCTTATTTTTTTGCCTTCTTTAAAGCTTCTGCATGCGTAGTCAATCGGAAGCTCGATAATAGTATATCCCTTTTTTATTATTTTTGCAGTTATCTCCGGTTCAAAGTCAAATCTTTCTGATTCGAGCTTAATGTTTTGTATCACCTCTCTTGTGAACATTTTATAGCAAGTTTCCATATCAGTTATTTTCTGCCCATAGAGAATCTTGGTTAGAAGTGTTAAAAATTTATTTCCATAATAGTGGGAAGCGATTGTAAACCCGGTTAAATGCCCCAGCATTCTGGATCCATAAACCACTTTTGTTTTTCCCTGTAAGATTGGTTTTATTAATCTTTGAAAATCTTCCGGATTGTATTCCAAATCCCCATCCTGAATAACGATAATGTCGCCGGTAATATGCGCCAAAGCTGTTTTTATTGCTGCACCCTTGCCCCTGTTTTTTTCATGGCTAAAAGATTGAATATTTTTATAATTTAATTTTAATTCCTTTATTATTTGAGCTGTTCTGTCTTGGCTGCCATCATTAACAATAATCAATTCTTTTTCAACCAGAGGCATCTCCACTTTTTCAACTCTCTCTACTATTTTTCCAAGGGTTTTTTCTTCATTATAAACAGGGATAATTACAGAAAGTTTCATGATTTTTTGTGAGTAATTTAGTATTTAAGAATTATTGTTTATAAAACATATAGAGCAAAAACAGCAATAGAAGAAAAAACAAAATAATTTCAGCATATAGTATTAAATGGGCAAAATTATCCAGTAAAGAATCAAAAGTAGTGTAAGTCTCATAATTATCAAATACCCTGTCTGCGGGGGTATATTCAAGGGGGTAAAAGAAAAATTCATGGGTAGAATCTACAAAATCTAAAGCACTTGATTTAAAATTTACATAACCCTGATAAACTGCAAAATGCGGCTCCCCTTTTGCATCATTGATAGTCTTTATTAATTGTGCCTGTTCTTTGCATAATGAAATTATCTGTTCTGTTGTCTGGTTAAATTCTGGCTGGTTTTTTACTGTGCCCCACCCGCTGTCATCGGTTATTGCCTCTATACAATAAAACTTTATAGGGGCATATTCTCCGGGAAATTTGTCCAGCTGGTTGAATAAATCCGGGAAAAAGTTGGTTTCTAAATAATGCCTATCCCAGAGCATAAAGGCAATTTTTCCCCTATATATTCGTGAGTCTGCAATAACTAAAGAACCCTTTTCCATGCTCTTATCCTTAAAATCAATTAATTTTCCCATCTCTTCTTTTCCAAAAAAACCATGGGTTTCCTGATAAATTTGAGCAAAACTTGAAATGATTACCAACAAAATTATAAATATAATAATTTTTTTTCTATTTTTCACATCAAATCTGTTGGATAACCAATTGACACTATTGGCAGAAAACAATGCAAAGAACAAAGAACTGAAAATGAAGTGGTTAGGGAGCAGAGAAGTGCCTGCTAAAAACAAGAAAGGTATTAAAAAAGACAAAGCCAAAAGCCACTTGAATTTGTTTTGGGATTTTGCAAGTATAAATCCCCCTAAAATAGAAAGAAGCAAGATGACTATTGATTCAAACTGGTAAAAAAAAGTTAATGCAACAAAAAATCCTGGTGGGCCTTCTGCAAAAGATATAAAAAGAGTTTTAAGACTGAAAGGATTTAAAGTATTGGCAATAGAAGCGTATTGTTCTTTGGCTATGTTAAAAAATCTTGAGAACTGCAAATCCACTAATTTTTTGTCTTTGTAAAGAAGATAATTAAAAGTGAAGATGGGAGCAATCATCAAACTAATCAAAAGGGCTGCATAAACCACTTGTTTAAATCTGAATTTAGCATAGAATTTTTTGTTGTGATAAATCAAAAATAGAATAAACCCCGGAATGAATAAAACAGCAATCTGCTTTATCATTATTGCAAACCCCAAGCTAACCCAGGCCAGCAAAAAGAACTTTTGCTTGTCTGTCTTTAAAAATAAAATAAGGAAATACATGCTGAGAAATACAAAAAAAGCCATTGGAAGATCCATGGCCCCAATACTATTAAGAGTGTGATAAGATGAAAAAGCGAGTATGATGGAAGCGATTAAAGCTATTTTTTCATCAAAAATCTCCTTTGCGATTAGATAGATAAGTATTACAGAAAATGCCCCCAGAAGTATAGATAAAAATCTGGCCCCTAAAACATTTACACCAAAAATATTCATGAATATATTAGTTAAAAAATACCATACACCGTCCTGATTCAAAGTCTGCAGTTTTCCTGAATCAATAAAACCAATACTTTGGGTTATGAATTGAAGCTCATCTGCATAAAAACGAATTCTTAGAGATATTAAGAAACGAAGGATAAATGCAGCAATAAAAAGAAGCAGAACATACTTACGATTGTCTTTGGAAAAGATAAAATCTATCAGTTTATTAATAGAATTTCCGCCTTTTTTCTCCACTTCTTTTTTGTCCATAGTTTTACTGCACTTTTTCAAAAACACTCAGTTTTTTGTATGATTTTACTAGCCGAAAGTCATTTAAATCAGTTTCTGTCTCACTGCTTATTGCATATCTAACAGAGCTTAATTCTGAAGAATTGATTCTTGCTGAAATGCCCCCTTTAATCCAGATTTCTCTCCTTTCTGGAATATTAAGGATAGGGTGAAATTCTTTTTCAAGGATGACGGTTTTGTTCTGCAGGTAAAGTTCATAATCCTGAATGCTTATAAATTCCTTAATGCCATCCCCCCAGTAAATCATGGCTAAATAACTATAATCATCAGGCAAATTTCCAACAATAAAACGCTGATTGGGAAAATCTTTGCCGATGTTATTCAAATCCTGCCTGATAATTTCTTCAGGAAATGTTTTTGACAGGGTAATATTGCCTAAATTTGAAACAAAGGAAGTAAGTTCCTGTGCATTGGTTGAATAACTTATCTGAATTACGTATGGCATTATAACCAGAAGAGAGATAATTATTGAACAAACAATCTGGATTTTGAGTTGTTTCTTGCTTAAAATGTTTTGAAGATTCAATAAAATTATCGGAGTCAATATTAAAGTATATCTTATTTGTGGATTTGTAAGTATCAATAATAAAGACAAAACCAAGAAAAAAACCGTTTTTTTATTTTCCTTAAAATTTTTAGGTTTGATTAAAAGATAGGAAAATAAAGGCAATAATAAAAGAACAGAAAGAATAGCTATCATTGATTTTGGTGTTGCACCCGTACCAGAGGTGAATCCCAAGACATTTAATACCCCCCCAAAAAAATTCCTAAAAATACCATAAAACGCAAAATTAAACATTATTTGGTCTAAAATTAATCTGGGGATTAATCCTATAAAGACAAAAACCATAAAATAAAATAGATGAGATAATTTTTTGTCATACAAAAAACAAACAGTGAGTATTGCTCCAAAATACAGTATTGTGTCCCAAAAAACCAAGGCCATCCCGATAAATAGCCCTGAATAAATTAAATTAGGGAGATTGTTATTTTCATCATATCTCTTAATAAAATGATACCCCCACAAAAAAAACAAACTTGCTATTTGGATGGGATTTATCCATGGAGCCATATACCAAAAGATGGGCGTTGCCAATGATAGGATAAGAAATCTTTTGTCTTTCTTCGAAATATAATAGATACTCAAAATAATCAGCAAAATCCAGACAATAGACATTATTTTCATCCCGATAAAACTGCTGGTGAGCCGGATAAATGGAGAGTTAATAAACCCATAAAAATATGAGTGGGATGAGCGAATTTTTGCGTTGTATTCTCCTGCAAAAAATTTAGCTACATTAGCATAATCCCCAACATCTGTAGAGCCGATATAATTGCTGATTATAATCAAAAGTAACAATATAATCAAAACAATTCCGGATAAGATTTTTATAAGCAAGCGGTTTATTTTTTTCATGTGTGCGCTTTAACCCCCTGTTTTATAAAAATGAATTCAATCTCTTCAAAACCCCCAACCCAAAAACACCATAACCTAGAGCATAGGTAAGGGGAAGCATTAGCAAATAAATCAATAATATTGCCAATAATTGATGCAAAAAAATACTGTACAGGTGAAAGAGTTATCTTTTTAAGATATGGCTGGGCACACCATGTTAGTTTTAACTTTTCTAATTTAAATGAGGTTCCAGTATAAAATGCTTTGAAATCTTCATTAAAATATAATGGGAAAGAAACATCGAACCCTCTTTTATGGTCTGGATGAGTAAATCCCCTGCTAAAGTGAGGGACTTTTATTATTAATTTTCCTCTTGGTTTTAAAATCCGATATAATTCTTTCATTATTTCAAAAGGATTATTTAAATGCTCTAAAACATGGTCTGCAGTTATCAATGAGAAAGATTCGTCTTTAAAAGGATAGGGAATTTTGTCCAAATTGAGCAACAAGTCTGGATTTTTGTCTGAATCGATATCTACATTTAAGAATCCTTTTTTCTTAAAAACACTACATCCTAAGTTCAGCTTATCTACATTTATCTTTTTTTGATTTAATCTTATCATTTTTTCTTACCCAATACTGTCCAAGAGTTATTATTCACTTTATAGATTTGAACATCTTTTAACTCTGCTTTTTTTAATAAGCCCTCTGCCTCCTCTTTTTTCCAGTAATTTGCTATTTTCGGAATTAATTGGTCAAAGACGATGCTATGAAGATGCCAAAATTTAAATCGGGATAATTGTTTTAAATAAGGAGATTTTTGAGGAGATAGCTTTACATAAGTGTATAGCGGTATTGATAAGAAATATGCAAATAAATTGACTATTTTAAGAGGCAGCCTTGAAGTTATCTTCCTTATTGGATCGACATATTTAACAATCCACTCATTGCCTTCATATCCATAAACCCAAATTAAAACAGTTCCATTTTTTTTAACCGAATCTACCATTTTTTTGACTGCCAAAGAAGGGTTTGCTAGGTGATGTATCACCCCTATAGAAAAAGCTATATCAAACTTGTTTTTTAAATCTAAGTCGTAAATCGATTTAAAAATTACTTTTGCGTGTCTAAATTGGGATAAGTTTCTTCTTGCTACTGCAATAGTTCTTTTGTCATAATCAAATGCAAGAAGTTCTTTTGCTCCATAAGTTAATGGCCAATAGGAATTTCTGCCAATACCGCATCCGGCATCAAGAATCGTCTTATCTTTAAAATCATTCTTTTTTAATGGATAAACCCACTTTAAAAATTGAGTTTCATACTCTGGGATTATTTGACTGAACTTTTCCCATTCATAACCAAATCTTTCCTGTGAACCTGATTTATATTCTGATTTTTTCATTTTCTATATATAATTTATGCCATATCTGAAAACTGATTAATGACCATAATTGCCTGGAATAAAACAAATTTGAAGACTTAAAGTTCTTATGTATTTTATCTATATAGGAATATTTGAATATTCCCTGCTTATCCAGATATTGTTTTGACAATAAATCTTCTTTTAGCTGCAGAAGCTCATTTTTAAACCAATAATTAATTGGGACAAAAAAATGCTTTTTCTTACGTTTCCTGGTTTGTTCGGGAATAAACCCTTTCATAGCTTCCCTTAAGATGAATTTGTCTCCTGTAAACCCGCGTAATTTTAGGTTGTCGGGGATTTTGGAAGCAAATTGGATAATCCTATGATCAAGAAAAGGGACTCTTGCTTCCACACTGAAAGCCATGGTGTTTTTATCCATTTTCATAAGCAAATCATCTGCCATATTTCCTTTAAAGTCAAGATTGGTGCAATTGTTAACAATAGAAGAAGTTAAAAAATATGGGGAGTACTGGTTGTAGAAGTTTTCACTGTAGTTAAACAACAGCTCTTTTTTCTCTTCTTCATTGAATATAGCTACTTGATTCAGGTATTGCTTAGAAAAATTATTAGTATTAACAAAATTTGAAAATCTTTCCATTCCCTTCTCCCCCAACTCTGAGGCAAACTTGAATCCTTTGTTTAATAGCTTTTTGGGAGATTTTTCTGCTAATGCAACTATTGGCTTTCTAAATACTTGAGGAAGGGGGCGAATGAAATGTTTATGAAGCTTCATAAATTTATATTGAGGGTAACCTGCGAAAAGTTCATCACTTCCCTCTCCTGTTAAAACAACTGTGCAATATCTTTTGGTATACTTTGAAAGAAGGTAAATCGGGATGCAAGTAGGATCAGACATGGGTTCATCTAAATGGTGGACTATTTTAGGAAGATATTTCACTGAATCATCCTTAATAATCAATTCGTGATGATGCGTGTTTAAAGAATTTGCTAAAAATTTTGATTCATTTATCTCATCAGATTCATTCTCAAACCCCACTGAAAAAGTTTCTATTGGTTTTTCATGGAGCTTAGACATGATAGAGACAACAGTTCCAGAATCAACACCGCCAGAAAGATAAGCCCCAAAAGAAACATCAGAAATGATTTGCCTTTTAACCGAATCAAATAAAAGACTTTTTAACCCTTGGGTAAAATATTTTTCACTCCTGTCTTCAGTTTTAAAAGAGATATCCCAATATTTTTTTATTTCGCAAATTTGTTTTTGTTTTAAATTATAAGTAAGATAATGCCCGGGCATTAACTTGTAGATGCTTTTAAAACAAGTTTCCTCATTTGTATTTGCCCTAAAAGACAAAAAAGAAGAAACAGCATCCAAATTAACTCTCCTTTCTATTTCTTTATTTTTTAGGATTCCTTTGATTTCAGAGCAAAACATAAATTCCCCTCTATTTTCAACAGAGTTATTGTAATAATAAACCGGCTTTATTCCTACCCTATCTCTTGCCAAAAACAGAATATTTTTTTTAGAATCGTAAATACAAAAAGCAAACATACCATTCATCTTATTTAAGCAGTTAAAACCTTCCTGTTCATATAAATGAATAATTACTTCGGTGTCAGTATTGGATTTAAATTTATGCCCTTTTTGTTCAAGCTCTTCTCTTAGTTCTTTAAAATTATAAATTTCCCCATTAAATACTATCCATATATCTTGATTCTCATTAGACATTGGTTGTTTTCCTGCTTTTGATAAGTCTATTATAGAAAGCCTCCTGTGGCCCAAGGAGATTTCTTTATTTGTGAATTTTCCGCATCCGTCTATCCCCCTATGCTCTATTTCTTTGAGAATTCCATTTAAAAGAGGAGTATCTTCCCAATTAAACCCACAAATTCCGCACATTTTAAAAATTAATTAAAAAACTTTTTTGATATTGTAAATTTTGTTTTCTTGAAAATAAGACCTTGTAACTACCTCTGATAAAAATCCAAAGATAATAAATAACAGGCCAGTTATTCCCAAAACTGCCGCAAGCATTAGCAAAGGACCGAGGTTTAATTCCCGGAGGACATATGCTTTTATTATTTGTTCCACGATAATTGCTCCTGCGATAATCCACTGGTAAATTCCCAGCCTGCCAAAAAAATGCAGGGGTCTGCTGGAGTAACTGCTCCAGAATTTTAGATAAAGCAAATCCAGAATCCCGTTTATCCCTCTCCCCGAAATAGTTTTGTACTTGGTTTTTCCTAACTTTCTTGGTCTGTGATTTACAGGAATCTCCCCTATTTTATAACCTTTAACATAAAGATATGCAGTTATATACCTATGAAGCTCGCCAAAAAGTTCAAGGTCTTTTATACACTCTCTTTTGTAGATTTTTAAAGAACAGCCGTAATCATGCAGGTAATCTCCGATAAGCAGAATTCTTAAATTGTTCATCATCCTTGAAGCAATTTTCTTGAAAAAAGAGTCTTTTCTTCTGATTCTCCAGCCAGAAACCACATCATAACCCTTCTCTAATTTTTCTATTAATCGGGGGATATCTTTAGGGTCGTTTTGCAAATCCCCATCCATAGTTACAATTAAATCTCCAGAACAAGAATCAAAACCAGCCTTTAATGCAGGAGTCTGGCCAAAATTCTTTCTCAATTCTATAACTCTAATTGCTTTATCCTGCCTTTTTAATCCCTCCAGAATTTCCTGGCTTTTGTCTTTAGAGCCGTCATTAACAAAAATAAGTTCGTAGTCATTTATCTTTTTGTTATTGATTAGTTGTTTAACTACTTCTTGTATCTCTTGGTATAAAACAGGGATATTTCCCTCTTCGTTATAAACAGGAATAATTACCGAAAGTTTCATCTAAAACCATACAAGACATGATTTAAGAGTTTTTATGAAGTAGATAATATATAGTAGGAAGGTAGATAGATGGCTAATTAACCTCTTCTAATCTCTTCAGTTTTTTAAACTTAAAGAAATCGTAAATCGCCGAAGTTTTGTCAACCCGATCATGATAAAATTGGTCTCCAATTATGTCCAGGGATAAATGGAAAGCAAACCCCAAAGAAACATAGAGAAAATATTTGGACACAAAAAACCCTAAAAAATATAGGATAATCAAGCTTTCAATGCTATGCAGAAAGCAGAGTGCGATATAAGTTTTATTCCTTTTAGCCCTTGTTAAAGAGAGAAATTTTTTATTAAGATTGCAATGCCAGTTATAAGCATTTTTTAGGCTCCAATCTCTCTTCTTTTGAACATAAGTTAAGTAATGGTCTACATCAATTAAAAAACTCGATAAAAAAATGATAAAAAATCCGATAATGCCTGTTTGCGGAAAAGCATAAAGAATGACTAAAGCAAAAAGCAATCCGAAGAGTATGTGAGATTTGGGAAACATTTTAATTCATAGATATTTCACTTTAAAAAATCATTTCTTTTTAAAATCTTTATTTTCAGAGGTTGCTCCGGGAATATCCAACCAATCTTTATTTTTTCTCACTCTTTCATTTAATCTCCAAACCTCTTCAAGCAGATAAGGCCCATACCCACATTCTCTTGCTAAATAAATCAATGCCCTTAAATCTTTGGGAAAACATTTTCCCCCAAACCCTAAATCTCCGTCAGGTCCTGGAACATCTATATTCCTTCCAATTCGATTGTCTAATAAAACTATTTCTTTTATTTTATTGTAATCGATTCCAGTTGCCTTGCAAATTTGATAAATTTCATTAGCCCCTGCTATTTGAAGCGTAAGCATTACATTGGCAGTATACTTCACCATCTCTGCTTCTTTTATACTGCAATGAAAATATTTTGCATTAGGAAAAAGGGGGCGGTAAATTTCAGCTACTTTTGAATAATTTTCATCAGTATTTGCACCAATAACAATTCTGTTTGTATTCTCCATATCTTCTAAAGCATGTTTTTCCCTTAAAAACTCAGGATTAAATGCAAAACGAAAAGAATATGTTTCTGCTAATTTGTCAGTTGTCCCAGAAACTGCTGTTGAGCGTATAACCACCAAAATATCTTTAATATTTCTTTTTTTATTTTTTGCTTCTTCATTTAAAAGATTTAATGAATCATAAATCGCGGAATAATCCATCTCTCCGCTTGGCTTCATGGGAGTTGGAACACAAACAAAAACAGTTTCAGAATTTTCAGCTAATTCTTCAATATTTTTCTTGGAACAATAAGGTTCTTTATACTTATCATAAGGAAAAATCTCATGTGCTTTAGAAAGTATACTAGCTGTTGTCCCCCCAACAAATCCCATACCAATCATTCCTATTTTCATATTGCTATTTGATGAATATTATTTAAAAGAATTTATATTCGAAATTGTCAAGATAACCTTATTCCTCCATTCTTTTTATCATATCCATAAAAGCAGGCCTTGTTATAAAAACCCCGATTGTTATTCCTATAAGAGTGGTTATTGCAAAACCTTTTAGCAAACCTGCTCCTGCCCATAAAAGCGGAAGTAAAGATACCACCACAGTTGAATAGGCTCCGACTATAATTGCAAAAGCTCTTTTTAGCCTCTGGCTTATGCTTAAAGAAGTGCCTTGCCGCGACTCATCTAAAATAACTATCTGGTCATCAACACCTGTTCCAATCGCAGCGAGGATTCCCGCTATACTTGGCAAATCCAAATTCCAATCTATAAATGATGCTACTCCCAAAGTGATTATCAGTTCAGAGACGCATGTGAACATGACTATTAAAGAAGGTTTTATTCTCCTGTATCTAATAAAAACAGTTAATGCGATTGAAAGAAGTGCTGCTCCTCCTGCTAAAAATATTAAGTCGAGAAATTCCTTGCCAAGCAACGGAGATATGGTGTCTAATTTTACTATTTCTAACTTATACGGAAGACTTCCTGTAATCAAAATTGTCTGCAATTTATGCATTGATTCTTCTGCAGACTTAATAGCATCTGCTTTAACTGCTGCAGAACCAGAACCTTGTATTTGTATTTGGGTTGTAACTCTTCCCTGAAGCCCCTTGCTTATTAATAAAGTGTCAACAAGTTTGTCATCCAGATAAAGATCCAAAGTTTTGGAAAGATATTGCGGATTTGTTTCATTCACAGTTAGATTAGAGGTTATACCTGCATGCCGCCTTGCAGCATCTTCACTAAGATAAACTACAAACCTAAAATTACAAAAATAACCCCCTTCTGCAGGAGTGCAACTTTCTATCCCTGCACATGTTGCATCATTTCTACAAAC
>JAHIEH010000020.1 GCA_018901675.1 Nanobdellota archaeon | reverse complement strand
TATGGCGTGTCTGGTCGTCAAGAATCTAAGATTCTTGAGCGCACCCAAGAATCCTTGATTGACTGGATTCTTGGTGTCTTGAGCATCTCAAAAACAGAAGTTTTTGATGACTCTCAGGAATTTGCATTTCTGAAGTGCTCAAGATTTATTTTTGCTTTCTCACGAACTAAAGTAGAGAGTTTACGCAAAAAATAAATCTTGACATATTAATGATAAAGGGGTATGCACGCAAGTATTTTGAAGGTAAAAGTTGCATATTTTGTGGAAAATATGGGCTTTACAAACTTAAAGATAAAAGGGTTAAATGCAAACATTGTAAGAAATATTATTCTTTAAATAAACTTAGAAGAGACTTACAATTACTTTATTATTTTTATTTAGAAATCTCTGCCCGCAGGACAGCAAATCACCTAATCTTTTTTAGAATTTTGATAGTCGATTATTCCTAATATAATTGCTGCTAATAATGGAATTGAAAAATAAGTCATTCTTAGTAACCCTGATTGGTCTGAATATGCTTTTACCAAATCTTCAATTGTTTCTTTTAGTGCCATGTCAAAAATCCATGTAAACAAAGCTATCATAGCCCAAGCCCACGGATTAGTTAGTAATGCCATTTTAATTAATTCCTAATTCTTTCCTAAGCTTACTTGCTTCTTTTTTCAATTCTCCGACTCTATTTTCATAATAAAATAAAATTATTATGTCAGAAATTAAAACCCCATTATTCATAATGGGGGTCGTAAGCTTACTGCTTTTAATTTCTGAGCATCCTAAAAACAAGGGGCTTTACAAACCGCACCTTTTAAGGTGCGGTGCCCCATTGTTTTTTTGATTCTATAAATATATATCCCAGAAATTAAGATATTTCCTAAACTATTCTATTTCTTTTAGAAATTCCCAGACATATTTGCCTTTTTTTTCACCCTTAAGTCCGATGGTTATTGTTTTGCATTTATACTCTCGAGAAAAAAACTTTAAACTGCTATTATCTAGGTTTTGGAAGTTATACTTTACTTCAATAGCATATAATTCTTTATTTTTTAATATGAAATCAACTTCTTGTTTGTTTGTAGTTCTCCAAAAGTTTATTTTTTTGTTTAATTTCATTAATTCTAAAAAAACAAATGTTTCAAACACATTTCCCAGTACTACTTTTGGGAACTCCTTCAGCCATAGAAGATGCATCATTCCAGTATCTAAAAAGAAAATCTTGGGATTTTTTGAAAGTTCGCTTCTTAGATTTTTATGAAAAGGAGTTATTCTCTTTATTATAAAAGTATTTTCTAATAAATCCAGATATTCTAAAACCGTCCCTCTATTAATTTTCAGTGTATTTGAAATTTCGAGAACATTAATAAGCTGACCAGATTGAGAAGCCAAAATTTCAAGAAGTTTATTAAATGAAGATATATTTCTTATATTTCCTATGTCTCTTATGTCTTTTCTTACATAAGTGCTGATTATCTGTGAAAGATAAATTTGTTTTTTTTCTTCTGAGTTTTCCAGAACAATTTTTGGATAACCCCCAAATTTTATATATTCTTCTGCTAATTCAATCAATTCAGAATTTATAGCATCCGTATTTTCTTTTGTTATTTTATAATTTTTTCCTTTGAACATTAGGAACTCTTCAAAGCTTAGCGGATAAACTTCAAAATTGACAGTTCTTCCTACAAGGCTTTGCTTAAACTTCTTTTTTATTTCAAATGTTGAAGAACCAGAAACCAACAATTTTATATGGGGATAATGGTCGTGCATAATTTTTAAAAATTTTGTTGGATCATCCATATACTGAATTTCGTCAATTAACAAGAAAATTTTCTGATTTTCTTCAGCTCCTTTTTGTATAAGATATTTAAAAACACTTTCTGCTCCTTGATTACATAGCTCTAAAAGATTGGGCATTTCCAAATCAAAATAAAAGGTATTTTTCTTTAAATAATGCTCTATTAAGTATCTTAACAAGGAGGTTTTGCCAACTTGTCTTGATCCATAGATTACTATTATTTCTTTTGATTCGAGATATTTTACTACCTCTTCTATAATCTTTCTTTTGTATATCTTTTCTTCCATTTTGATTATATATTTTGTATACTATAATATACACAATATTAGGTTTATAAATCTTTCTATGTAATTGAACTTAAAGAAAGTGTATCCTTTAGGATATATTCTTTTACGCAAAGTATTCCGAGGTTCAATCCCGCGTGGAGCCATATTAAACAATTGGGTTAAAAGCTCATGTAAATAAAGTGTTCGTTACAAAAGGTTATCTTTATGGTCTATTTGTTTACACCGAGAATAATAAAGTTGTTCTGAGAAAATTAAAAACAATCTAATCAAAGAACTTTTCAACCTCCTTAACATTGAGCTTTCTAAATCTATCACATTCACTTCTTAAATGATAAGAAAACTTTGTTTCAAATCCTATGTTCTCAACATTTTTCCCAATTTCTTTTACAGCCAAAACAGCAGGAACAAAATCTCCATCAGTTGAAACTAATATTGCAGTATCATAAGCATTATTATATGCAAATTTGACCATATCTACTGCTAAATGAATATCATCTTCTTTAACAAGATAAATTGTCTGTCCTTTGATTTTCTGCTTCTGTAATCTACATAAAACTAATTCAAAATTAGGAATTCTTTGGATTTTGTCAAAAAATTGTTGTTGTTTCATATAACTATTCAGGTCATAACTGATGTCTAAGGGAGAATTGTAATAATATATTCTCACTAGTTTTCTACTTTCAACAATATAATTAACAAATTTTTCAAAATTAAAATTAATCATTCTCTTAGAACCTTTAAACATATTTTTAACAAGATGATAATGGTTGCTTCCGTCAATAAATATCATAACTCTTTCTTTATTTTTATCTTTGTCTTCCATGGAAAGATAATAAAAGAGAAATTAATAAAACTATCTAAAAATAAATCCCAGGTTTGCAGTGCAATCCTGGGGGGTATATGATTATTGTAGGATTCTCTAGTTTATAATGTTTTTGGTTGATTTTGATTAGATTTCTATTTCTTGAATTTTCCGATAAGCCAACCGATAATTGCACCTATGAGGAAGTAAAATATTGCTGAAAGGAAACTAATTAGAATGAGATATTCATCAGACAAACCAAAATCATTTCCCTGAGTAATAACAAGTATGAACCAGTTTATTATGGCTAGAAAAAATGAATCCATCGAAAAGATTAGATAAATAAGGTTTAGTAATATAAATATTCCTAAAAGTATAACTCCTCCCTTTAACCAACTTTGCCAATTCTTCCAACCCATAATGATTTAAGAAGAATTTGATTTAAATATCTATCTAAATCTATATCAAAAAAAGTGTTTAATAAAAAAAGAACAATAATATTATACTTGTTTACACAAAGTATATCCTTTAGGATATATTCTTTTACGCAAAATAAAGCGAAACCCCCAAGAATCATTTCTTCTCTGCACTTACGCTGTCATTAACTAACTTAGCCATTACTGCTATAAATTCTTCTGTTTTCTTTTGCCAGTCATCTATCTCAACACCCTTTAAATCAGTCACTTCTCCATGGGCAATTTTTTTATGAAGCAAAAGCAAATCTCTGTATTCTACAACATAATTCATCTTTAACTTCCCTGTATCTACAAAAGTCTCTTTTAGATGTATAGGAATGTGCTCTGGAGAAGGAGGAAGCACATTTGCAGAGATTAACGCAGCATGAGAAGAATCCACCATTGCCCAGTATAATCCTTCTATGGCATTCAATTCTGAAGTTCTGCTTCTTGAAAGATGCATCGGCGCTCTTTGCAGGCAGTTGTAAATTGCTTCGGGAGTTGATTTTATCTTTCCATTAGCCAATAGGAATTTCAACGGCGTAAAAAAACCACCAAAATCAATTAATGGCTCTCCATATCTTAAAACATTTATAACAACTGGGTCTCCTACCAATAAATCCTGCCACCAGGTGCTTAACTTGATTGTGTTAATATGCAAATCTTTTTTGTAGGGATTGTCTCTTAAAGTTTTTTCAAGCTCCTCTCTATACCATGCAGTTAATTCTTCATCCCATTTTATAGACACATCATCAATTATGATTATAATATCAATATCAGAACCGGCAATTGCTGTCTGCTTTACTGTTGAGCCGAATAGAACTACAGATTTTATTATTTTGTTGAACTTTTCGTAGGCTTTTACTGCAAAATCCATTGCAATTTCTGCTTCGTCTTTCAACTGCAGAGTAGGAAGATTTTTTTTGTTGATACCCGCAGATTTTCCCAATTTTTTTATGGTTTTTTTTGCCATGTTTCCTCTTTTATACTGTAACAGTTATATTCTAAAATATATTATAGTTTTTAAAGTTAATCAAATATAATTTTTTTAATTATTCCATCGGCCTGCCGCTTGTTCTGCTTCCTGCACCACCTGCTTTTTGCCCGCCTAATTCCATTGGCAATTGTGAAAACCCTGCTCCAAATGTTTCAAAATGCACCTGCGGGAAAATTTCTCCCATTCCTGGATAATAATCCTGCTGAAATCCTGCAGATTGATTCCAATAGGGAGCCATATTCATTGCATAGATAGGGGAGCCCATTGCCTGCAAACTTGGAAGCAGGGGGGCATTTTGCGGACCGCCTGGAGAAAAATGCTGCCACCAGCTCATTGCTTCAATAACTTTTTTTGCTTCAAATCCTTTATCTCCCAGCTTGTCCATTATCTTTTTGAATGGAACATTTCCCATTCCCATAGGAAGTTCTGTATGCTCAAAACCAAAATTGTCGCTTAAATGAATGTGCTTTAGAAGCGGGGCGATTTTCCCTGTCTCTTTTATAATATCTTTTGTTTCAAAGCCGTATTTTCTCAGCATATTTATATGCCCTAAATCCCATGTAACTCCGATTAGTTTTTCTGCCTGCTCTTTTGCTTCACTTTTAGACATTCCTTCTGTAACTGCTTTTTCTACAAATTTTTTTCTTGCTTCTTCTGCTATTTTTTTTAAATCCTCACCCCGGCTAAAGGCTGCCCCTGCAGGGGGATTTTCTATGGAAATTATCGGGGCATTGTTTTTGAATTTTTTATAAGAATTAAATGCAACATTTGCAAATGTCTGGGCTGTTTTATCTCTTGAGAAATCATCTAAAGACTTGGATACTTCAGGTGGGGTTTCAATTTTGCTTAGCATTTCAATTGCCTTTTCCAGCATCTGGGATTTTATAAGAGGATGCGTTATCATATTGCTTTCTTCTTTAATCTTCTTAGTCCCATCAACCCATTCTTTTGAAATCTCTTTTAATATTTTTTTCCCTTGTTCATCTGAGTATTTGTATGCTTTATTATATGCTGAATTAAAGCTGGCTTCAACATTGCCAAGATATGTATTTGCTTTTCCAATCTGACTGAATGCATTATTTTGTTCCGGAGTTAAGCTTGGCTTCTCTCCCTCCTGAATATCTTTTAATATTGGCGCTAGAGGGATTAATGCTCTTGAAATAAGTTCATCTGCTTCTTTTTTATAAAATAATAAATTCGTAATGCCATTTACCCATTCGCTGTTATTCAGGATTTTTAATTCTTCATGCACATCTTTTACACCCCCTTTCTCGCCGGGGTAGTGTTTTTCTTCTCTTTTTACTGCACTTATCTGCCCTGTTTCCTGATTAATAACCAGCATTTTTTCAATTATTTCTCCTTCTTTTGTTTTTGTTATTTCAGGGCCCGGGAGAAGTGCAGAGGAATGGAAATTGACAACAAAACTTCCGTCTGGGCTCATTTCATGGCTTCTTTCCACTGAAAGGTTCAACTGTCTTTCTACTGCTTCTCTATTCGACTCGCTAAATCCTTCTTTTGAAATTCCAGACGGCTCTATTACAGGAGCATGAACAGTTATATCGACTCCTGTTAGCTTGCTGAGGCGGTTAATCTCTTTTAAATGCTGTTTAGGAATAGCTTCTGCAACTTCTGGCGAGAGCATAGAAATTTCTATTGATTTAATTCCGCTTATAATTTTGTCAGAAGCATCTTTTAATACATTCGCAGTGCGCGCATCCATGCTGCTGCTTAAACTTCCTGCAGAAACTCTATATCCTGTGAAGATGTCTCCATAACCGGATTTAAAGCTGGAATACCCTCCCTGATAAATATCACTCACAGTATAATCACCTGCTTTTGCCATGCTTATATTAGTTTGCTGTTGTTTAAAAAATGTTTGGTGTTAGTTAGTTTATAAAAGATGCTCAATAATTAATATGCGTTATCTTAGACATTAATGTTATTGTTAATCATATTAAGATTAGATTATTGTAATTAACACCTTTAATTTTAATAACTTTAGTATTGATAGCAAATAATCCCGGACATCTGTTAAGATAGTAAATATTTTTATTTCTAAATCTGGGTTTAATACCCCGCAGCTTGCTGCGAAGATAGCAAATTTTTAGGTAATTTTTTTATTCAATATTCACTCTCTGGTATTTTTTATCGTCGGGTTTTTCAAAAGGAAGCCTTTGTTTTTTGGAGATTATCTCTGCATCTATTCTTCTTGGCTCTTCCCAAGTTCTTTGCTGCTGAAATCCCCATCCTTTTGCAGGATTTAACAGTTCTTGCCTTCTTACTGCATCATGCTCGGAAGTTAAAGTCACAGGTATTCTTGCAGTTTCATAATCTCTTCTTTCACTTTCTTCTGCATGAGCTGGAATGTAATTTGTTCTTCCGAAAGGAGTGTATTGCATTGCCCCCCTTTCTTCTGCTATACTCGTAGGAGTAGTTGCAAGCTCCTGTTCAATATTCATCTGTTCTTGGTTTGGGGCAACTTCTGTTCTTTGAAGAATGGGGGTAATCCATCCTCTAGAAAAATCTTTCTGCAAAAATTCTGAAAATCTATCTTCATTTATGCTTTCTTCTTCTACGGAGCTTTTTACTTGTTCTTCTATAGTCACCTGCTCTTCTAATCTTGGCCCATCATCCAGTTTCACAGAACCCCATTTAGAAATTGTCTTTTTAGGAATATCTTTTTCGGGTTCTTTATCTTTACTCTTTTTAGAGTCGTCTTCTTCCTTTTTCTTTTCACTTCTTATAAAAAACTTTTCAATTCTCATAAAAAATTAAGGAGAAGGACATATTTAATTTTATCGATACAAGCTTAAATTTGTTTTCTGCATCAAGTCCAGCTCGGCATTCCATGGGCTTTTTTGTAGATATCAAAAAGCTTGAAACACATCTCAGCTGCTTTTTCTGCTGAGACTTTTCTTAAATGCTCTCTCTCAATAAAATCCTCTTTTTTGACTGTTATTTCTGTTTTTTCTTTTGTTCCTTCTTTTTTGACTGCTGTTTTTCTCTCTCCATAAAACCCTGTTAATGCTAAAAAAGGATTGGATTCATCTTTTGGCTTTGATTGTTTTTTAGTTTCATCTTCTTCTTTTAGAAAAGACTCCACGTCTTTTGTAAGTATGTCTAAACTTTCTCCTGTCACCCCGCCGATTATTCTCATCATTTCAGATATATCTGATTTCTCCAGCTCTTGATTAAGTTTGTCAAGCTCTTCTTGATTAAGGGCATATGCCCTGAAAGTTATCTCTGATTTCCCTACAAATGTTCCTTGCCTTGGGAATGTCCTGAATTTAAAATCAACTAAAATACATGAATAATAGTCTCTCTTTGGTTTTAGTTTCTTAAAGTCCAAAGGCAGTTCTCCTGCAAGAGCAGATTCTCCTATTTTCAGTTTAGTTTTGCCAAGTAGAGTAACTCCTATAACTATAGTATTAAACAGGGTTACTAAGTCAGGGCTTCTTTCTCTTTTTTCCATTTCTAGTTTAGAAGCAGCTTCAAGATAAGGCCTAACCCATCTGGAATAAAGTTTCAAATTATTCACCTGGCTTTTTAGATAATTCTTCTGCATTTCATATCTTGTTCTTAATTCTTTTTCTGATTGTTCAAGCCAAATATTAAACTCCTGTATTCTTGGTTTGATTATCCTTTTTACCGCATTGTTTAAATCCAGTTTTTCAGCATCTTTTTCTGTGTCTACAGCCAGGAAAGCGTGGAGAAGAGTCTGGAAGCCAATTTGCATTGCCATAACTTTTATGCTTGCGTTTCCCTTTGAAATATCCACCTTATCCATCCATACCTGCTTTAAGGACAATTTCGCTGCTTCTCTAACATTTCTATCTTTGGAGCTTAAATTATTGTAAGATTCAATCCTTATTTTAAAATCTTTTAAATCATAGACATTTTGCAGGATTCCTTTTGCTATGATGCCTGCACTTGCAAGTATTTTGTTTGCCTCATCCTGCAATCTTCCTGCTTTTAACTGCGTTTCTGAGAAATATGCCCCTCCCACACTAGAGGTGAAATTGTCCACTAGTTTTTCCGGGGTAAGCCCAAAATCATTAAGCAAATCAAGGACAAAAAAATAAAGCGGCTCTATCATTTCTGCTGAAGAATTATACACCAAAGTATGTTTGTCTTCTGATTTTTCTTCATCTTTTTTCCCCTGATAATAAGGGCTTATTTCTTCTATAATTTGGTTTATTGGTTTTGTTTCAGTCATGTTCATAAATTGAAACCACATTATTTAAAATGTGGTGTTTTTTGTGGTTTAATTTTGGAGCACAAGAGAATTGCTCTTGAACGTTTTGCAATTCTCTGTGCAGAAAATTCCAAAAATCAACAGGAATTTTCTTGCATCAAAAAGTCCAAATAAACACTCAAGGACTTTTAGATTTTATGCTAATATCAACCATCATATATTTAAAAATGTTCTTTAATCTGGATATATAACCATCTCTAACAAACTTTAAAAAGAATTATTCTCTATAGCTATTATGGGATTGTTTGGTTTAGGAAAAAGGAAAGAGGTTATAGACTTAAGCGAAGGATATAAGAGAAAGCGGGAAGCAGAAGAGCAGCGAAGAGTTAAAGATTTTAAAAAAGATAAAGAAGAAGATTCTTTGAATTTTCTGGGTAAACTGGCATCTGGTTCTGATTCAGACAATGAATCCGGAGAGGAAGATTCTTCCTTAAGCGCAGAAGAAAGAAGGAAAAGGCTTACAAAAAGGCTCTTGAATATGACAAACAGGATGGAGGATTTAAGCAATCAGGTTTATCATTTAAAGCAAAGAGTTGAACTTCTTGAAAAAAAACTTAAAATCTCTAAAACTGATTAAGTTTATTAATGATTATTTATTCTATATTGAAAGAGGCAAAATGGAACATAAAATAGCTTATCTTACAATTGATGACGCTCCTTCTGAAGATTTTAAGAAAAAAGTTGATTATCTCTGCAAGAAAAAAATACCTGCAATATTCTTTTGTGTTGGCAAGCTTATGAAAAAAAGGCCTGCGAGTGTTGTTTATGCAATAAAAAAGGGTTATGTGATTGGAAACCACAGTTACAACCATATTCCTTTTTCTGCACTTTCATTAAGCACTTGTATTAAAGAAATAGAAAAAACTGATGATTTGATAGAAAAACTTTACAAAAAGGCGAAAGTTAAAAGGCATATGAGAGTTTTCAGGTTTCCCTATCTCGACAAAGGAGGAAGGGCTCATTTGTTGTGGTGGAGAAGAAAAAAAATAATACAGATGTTTCTTGAGAGAATGGGTTATGAACAGCCAGATTTTGAAGGGATAAAATATCCTTGGTTTAAAGGAAGAAGACTTTTGAAAGACAAAGATGTTTGTGGCACTTATGATGTTATAGAGCTGTTGCCTTTTGAAAAAAAAGTTATAGGTGGGGTGAGAAGCGCTAAAGATTTTATTGACAGCATTGAAGAGGATTCTCATGGGTGTGTTAACGGCATAAAGAATATAAATTCAAATGAAATAGTTATGTTGCATGATTATCCAAAGAAAGATGAAATCTTTTATATAGCGATTGATAAATTGATTAAAGATAAATGGAGATTTAAGCTTCCAAGATTAAAATAAAGATGATAAAAAATTTAGAGAAAAAAGCGAAAGCATATGCTTTGAAAAATGCTCTTGCATATAATGGAAAAGCAGTAGCAGGAGCAGTGATTTCCTCGCTTTTTCACGAGGGGCTTAAGAAAGAAGAAGTGAAAAATGTGATTAAGGATATTAATAAAATTGTAAAAGAGGTTAATTCTCTTTCTTTGGAAGAACAGGAAAAAGAGTTCATTAATCTGGAAAAAGAAGTTAGCGAGAGAGAAGAAAGAGAGGGCTTGCCTGAACTGCCGAATGCGGAGAAAGGAGTGGTTATGAGATTCAGACCCGCACCATCCGGACCTATGCACATCGGTCACATAATTTCTAATTTATCCTCATCACTTTATGTGAAAAAATATGGGGGGAAATTTTATGTAATCATTGATGATACTGACCCAACAACAAGTAAGAAAGAATATTATGACCAGATAAAAAAAGACTGTGACTGGATTTTTGGAAATGTGTATAAGTACATTATCGTTTCGGATAGAATAGAAATTTATTATAAATATAGTGAAGAGTTAATTAAAAAAGGATATGCTTATGTTTGCACTTGCACTTCTGAAAAATTCAAAAAATTGGCAGATGATAAAAAAGAATGCCCATGCAGAACATACGGCATTAAGGATAATTTAGAAAGATGGAAAAAAATGCTTGATAAAACTTCTAAGGGATACAAACCAGGAGAAGCTGTTTTAAGATTTAAATCAGATATAAATAATCCTAATCCTGCAATGAGGGACTTTCCTCTGGCAAGAATAAATACCAAAAGCCATCCATTTCAAAAGAAAAAATATAAAGTATGGCCTTTAATGAATCTCGCAGTTAGTGTTGATGACATGGAATTAAAAATGACACATATTATCAGAGGAAAAGACCATAGAGATAACGCTGAAAGGCAGAAAATGATTTATAACGTTCTTAAAAAAATCTATCCTTGGAATGCATTTATAGGCAGGATTAAGTTTACCGACCTCGTTTTATCTAAAAGAAAAATAAATGCGATGATAGAGTCAGGAGAATTTTCTGGAGTGGAAGATGAGAAATTGCCTACAGTTTCTTCTTTAAGAAAAAGGGGATATAATCCTGAAGCATTTGTAAAGTTAATAGCGCAGAGAGGCATTAGTGAAGTGGATAAAGTAATTTCAAGCAAAGATTTCTTTAAAATTTTGGATAATTTCAATCAAAATTAAACACCCTGCCTGCATAACATGTGCTCCCAGGAGACATATGTCCTACCTCTAAAATAGCTTACTAAAATCAAAATAGACTTGACTTGGGGATTTCTTTTCTAAACTTGAATGAGGTCTAAAGTGATTATATCTCATTCTAAAACATTCTGCATCTTTGTTG
>JAHIEH010000019.1 GCA_018901675.1 Nanobdellota archaeon | reverse complement strand
TCAGAAATAATAAAAGATTTTAAGCCAAATCCTTATAATGAAATAGCAATTGCCATAGGCGGTCCTCACTACTGCCCGAGCTTTAACAAAATTCAGCTTAACTCTAATGTTGCAATTTCTCATGTGATTCCTGCTTATGTCCTGCCATTAAAATTAGAGATGGTAAAAGAAGCACTGGAAAAAACACAAGAAGAAGTTGATTTTGCTCTTTTGGACTGGAAAGGGCTTGGCAGCAGTGAAATGAGAAAACAAGTCACAGATATTCTTGACAAGCTTTATTTAAGGTATGAACGGACAAGCGACATTAATAAAAGAAAATATTAAAAGATAAAGAAAACGCCCAGTGCAGGAATCGAACCTGCGGGCCCCGAGGGGCCAGGTTTTTCACCAAAGATAGTTTTCTACCTTCCTAGAGTTTCTTTTTCTAAAAGAAACTGTAGTTAGCAAACCTGTGCTCTACCACTGAGCGAACTGGGCATGAATATAGAATAAACTAAGAGATTTTAAAGCTTATGGCTCGACATAATTTCTCTAGAATGGCGATTTGGTTTGTATTACTTTCAGCTCAATGAATACCTTAGATAATCAAAGCCGGCAACAATCCCGAAAATGCAGGTGATAACAACAGGGTAGATTGCCCAACTAACCCCCAAGATTATCAATCCAAGGGCAATGCTTTGGATAAATGTAGTGACTTTTCCGATATATCTTACTTTATATGGGTCTTTTCCTCTAATCAATACAATTAAAAAACCAGGAAGCCCGATAATCTCTCTTGAGCTTATTAAGAACAAAGACAATATTATACCATGAGATGTTTGATTAATTACTGCAAACATAACAAGAGCCATCACTATTAAAATTGTAAAAACTCGGTCAATAACTTGGTCCATTCTTGCGCCTATTTTGGTTGTCTGCTGTAATTTCCTTGCAAAAAACCCGTCAAACCAATCAGTTATTGCAGCAAATCCAAAAATAATTGTAAGAGGAAGTGCTGAAAAATTGTTGAATAACATATAAATAAAAACAAATATCAGAACCAATCTTAATAATGTTATTGAATTTGGAATATTAAGAAATGCCTCTTCCTTTAGTTCTTTTTGAGTGTCTTTTATTTTACTTTTTATCCTGCCTGCCTTTTTTTCCATGGATGTTAAAATTAACCTGCCTATATAAATTTTCTGGACAAAAAAAGAAAAGATTAATCTAATAAAATAATAGCGGGGGCGGGATTTGAACCACGCGACCTCGAGGTTACCCATAAAATGCGAATTTTGTGGGTATTGAGAACCTCACAAGGTTGTCATTATGGGCCTCGCGAGAACTCCAGGCTTCTCTACCCCGCTATATCAACTCAATAAAAATTAAATTTATAAAGCTTCTGTATCTTGATTTTTTATGTTAATCTTAGGAATAGATGATGCAGGCCGCGGCCCAGTTATAGGCCCGATGATTCTCGCTGGATGTTTAATTGATGAAGAGACTGAAGCTGAATTCAAGAAACTTGGAGTTAAAGACAGCAAACAACTAACCCAAAAACGCAGAGAGCATCTTGCAGAAATAATCCGGGAAAAAGCAGATACTTTTGAAGTTGCTATTGTTTACCCTTCTGAAATAGACGGAACAAATCATATGGGAATTAATTTAAATCATGTTGAAGCAATCAAATCTGCTGAGATAATAAACAAAATAAACAAGGGCTTTGGAAAAATAAAAGTGATAGTAGATTGTCCATCTCCCAACATAACCAAATGGCAGGATTTTCTAAAAACAAAAATTCACAATCTTTCTAACCTGGAAGTTTCATGCGAGCACAAAGCTGACAGAAATCACATTGCTGTTTCTGCTGCGTCTATTCTTGCAAAGTGCATGAGAGAAAAAGAAATGGACAAACTCAAGGAAAAGTATGGAAGTGAAATTGGCTCTGGTTATTGTTCAGACCCATTAACCTGCAAATTTCTGAAGGATTATGCAAGAAAATACGAAAAAGACGGTTTGTTCAGGCAAACCTGGTCAACATGGAAAAACCTATGTGATGTAAAAAGCCAAAAAAAGCTTGGCGAGTTTTGAATATATCCGATATATCAAACTTTAAAAATCCCAGTTCTTTTTTCTATTCATCACTCCTGAAGCAAATTCAGGGGAAATAAAAATGGAGGTTAGTTATCAGTCATGAACCAAAATCAGGGGAAGCTTATAAAAGAAACCGGAGGTGTCTTTTAATGCCTTATATAAAAAGACTGGTGATGCACGGCTTTAAGAGTTTTGCTAAAAAAACAGAACTGCAGTTTACACATGGGATAAATGTAATTCTTGGGGCAAATGGAAGCGGAAAGTCCAACGTTTCAGATGCGCTCTGTTTTGTCTTGGGAAGGCTGAGCATAAAGTCAATGAGAGCCGCAAAAGCAAGCAATTTGATTTTTCTTGGAACAAAAGATGCTGCTCCTGCAAAAGAGGCAGTAGTAGAATTAATCCTGGATAACTCAGATAAAATTTTCTCAATAGACCAAGATGAAGTTTCAATAAAAAGAATTGTAAGAAGGAATGGGTTAAGCATCTATAAAATAAACAATGAAACCAAAACAAGGCAGGAAGTTCTTACTTTATTAGCTCAGGCAGGCATAGACCCTAATGGATTTAACATAATCCTTCAGGGAGAAATACAAAATTTTGTCAGAATGCACACCGAAGAAAGAAGGAAAATAATAGAAGAGGTTTCAGGAATATCCGTTTATGAGTCAAGAAAAGAAAAATCTCTGAAAGAATTGGAAAGAACAGACGAAAAATTAAAAGAAGTTTCAGCGATTTTAAGAGAGAGAACTGCTTATTTAAACAATTTAGAAAAAGAAAGGCAGCAGGCCTTGCGGTTTAAGAAACTTGAAAGCGACATTAAAATGTACAAAGCAAGCATAATTAACTATGGCCTTGAAATCAAAAAAAAGGAAGCAGAAAAAATCAATCTTGAAATCTCCCAAAAAAACACAGATATTGAAAAGATAAAAAAGCAAAATATTGAACTGCAGAATTCTGTCTCTGATTGTGAATCTAAAATTCACTCTATAAATTCAACTATTGAGAAAGAAACAGGATTTGAGCAGGAAATGCTGAACAAGCAAATTTCAGATTTAAGAGCAGAAATTGCAGGACTTCAAGTTAAAATAGAAAACTATGAAAATAAGCTGAAAGAGGTAGAAAAGGAGAAAGAGGAGATTCAATCAACTATCTCTAAGGAAGAAATTTCTGTAAGAGAGCTCCAAAAAGAGTCTCCAATGGCAAAAAAAGAAAAAGATTTGGAAAAGAAAAAGAAAGAATTTGAACAGCTTGAAGATAAAAGAAAAAAGTTTTATACTGTCAAATCTGAGTTGAAATCCCTTAAAGAAATGATTCAAGACAAGGCTTCTCTTTTGCAAAATTATAATAATGAATCTCAAATCCTGCTGAAACAAATAGATTTTTTCTCGTCAGAGCTTTTTGATAAAAAAACAAGCAAAGAAAAGCTGAACGAGCTAAAGTCTCTTTTGGCAGATAGAAAAGAAAAATTATCTGAATTGGGGAAAAAAGAATCTGAATTTGAAAAAATAGTCTATCTATCTGAGAGCGAGATTAGCAAATTAGCCAAGATTGTAAGAGACATTGCTAAATTGGACATCTGCCCTCTCTGCAAGAGCAAAATCACACCTGAGCATATAAGCTCCATAGGCAAAGAGGCAGATTCAGAAATAAGAAAATTAAACGAAAAGTCTGATGGGGCAAAGAAAGAGATAGAACAAATAAACAAAAAAAGAAAAGAGTTTGGAGAAGACATTGAAAAAATCAGCTTGGAGATTTCAAGAAGAGAGCTGGATATTGTTAAAATGTCCAGCATAAATGAAAAAGGGGCGCAGATAAAAAACATCCAGGAAAAAATAGACAGAATAAAAGACGAGCTGTCTTCGTTGAAAAAAAGAGAGTCTGCTATTGAACGCTCTTTTGAAGAATATCCCAATATAGAGCAGAAATATGAAACTGCAAGAATTGAGCTCCAGGAAATTTCTCTAAGAAGTGAAGAAAACTTAAGTTCAGAAGTGTCTTTCAAACAGAGAGAAGTTGAAAGATTGAAGGTGGTTCTGAAGCAATTATCGAGGGATAATCAGGACTTAGGAGAAGATTTGCAGGCTCTAAAAAAAGATATGGAAGAAAAAGAGTCGGATTTGGAGGAAAAAAATAATCAGGAAGAAGCGCTCACAAAAAGATTTGAAAGGCTGATTTCTGAAAGGGATTCCCTGCAGGTTAAGACAAGAGAATATGAAAAAGAGGTGATGCACCGGCAGAATTCAATTCATAACATTGAACTGCAGACAAATGAGCAGAAAATCCACAAAGCAAGGGTTGATGCAGAAAAAGAGAATTTTGAAATAGAGATGCTTGGTTTTTCCGATGTGAAAATAATAAAAGCCAACAAAGATGACTTGATTGTTAGGCTGAATAAAACACAGGAGACAATTTCAAAGATAGGCACAGTTAATTTCCGTTCTCTTGAGGTTTACGATTCCATAAAGCAGGAATATGATGCAATAAGCAATAAAGTTGAGATTATTCAAAAGGAAAAAGGGGGAATTTTAAGAATTGTGCATGAGATTGATATTAAAAAGAAAAAAGCATTCACAAAAACTCTTGATGCTTTAAATGAACTCTTTTCAAGGAATTTTTCTCAATTAAGCACTAAAGGGCATGTTTTTCTGGAGGTAGAGGATAAAAAAGAACCATTTTCAGGAGGGGTGAATATAATTGTCAAAACAGGGCATGGCAAGTATTTTGATGTGAAATCTCTTTCAGGAGGGGAGCAGACACTTGTCGCGTTGTCATTAATATTCGCAATTCAGGAATACAACCCTTATTCATTTTACATTCTTGATGAAATTGATGCGGCTTTAGACAAGAGGAATTCCGAAAGGCTTGCCAGCCTCCTTCTTCAATACATGCAAAAAGGGCAGTATATTGTGATAACTCACAACGATGAAGTCATCACAAAGGCAACCAGCCTCTATGGAGTGAGTATGCATGACGGCATCTCAAAGACAGTCAGTTTGAGGGTTTAAGATGAAAAAGGAAATATTTGCGGAAAGAGAATTAGAGGTATTGTGGCCGTTCTATTTAGAAAACATTTCATACCTATTTACTATTGGACCAATATTCTTCGTTCCCTATTTCATTAGCATAGGGTTATCTTTAACCCAAATGGGAATTCTTCTTGCAGTTCCATCCCTGACTATGCTATTATTTGAAATTCCTACAGGAGCAATAGCAGATTTATATGGCAGGAAATTTTCTGTTTTGTTGGGGTACTTATTAGAAGGATTTTTATTGATTTCCGTTCTCTTTTCATCAAGTTATTATTATCTTTTGACTATCTTTGCTCTGATGGGGATTTCTACTTCGTTCTCTTCTGGTTCAGGTGATGCATGGGTTGTTGATTTAATAAAAAGCAAAAAAGGGAAATTTCTCCACAATTATTTTATGAAAAGAAGAAGTATAAGAAGTTTTGTTTTGATATTTTCTGGAATAATTGGCACATTAATTGTTAAAAAATTTGGATTGATTCTCATTTGGCCAATCTCCGGATTGTCATGTTTTATCGGTTTTATTATTTTACTATTTGGGGAAGAAAAATATGCAAAAAGAAAGGTTAAAATTTCTAAATCTATAAGGGGATTAAAAATACAAACAAAAACATCTTTATCTTATGCTAAAAATCATCCTGTTTTGTTTTACCTTCTTGTAGCTGGCTTTATTATGGCATTTGCAGGAGCTTTTTCTACTGGAATAAGCTGGATTCCTTTTTTACAAGGACTCAATTTTCCAGATTATGCTTTTGGTTATATGTGGTCTGCAATTTGGTTAGTATCTGCTATCGCACCTTTACTATCAAAAAAATTAATGAAAGATTCAGGAGAAAGAAACTTTATTATTAAGATGACTTTAATTGGCGCATTATTCTTGTTATTGATTTATTTTGCAACAACATGGGCATTTGCTTTAGGGGTTTTATTGGTTTCAGTATTCTTTTTTGAAATCCAAACTCCTGTAAGCAATATATATTTTCATAAATTTATCCCCGATAAATTAAGGGCTACAATAGGGAGCTTAGAATCCATGGTATTCTCTTTAGCAGGAACCATAGCATTGCCGATTGCAGGTTATCTAGCAGACACTATAGGAGCAAGATATGTTATAATCCTATCTGGCATTCTAACCATTCCAGGAATTTTGTTGTATCTAAAAATCAAAGAGAAATGATTTTCTAAATCTCACACTGCCTTTTTAAAAAAAGAAAAAAAGAAAAAGAAAAAAATAAAAAATAAAATTTTAATAATAGCTTTCGCCGAATTCTTCGGTTTTTTCCGGTTTCTTCCCAAGCAATACTACCAATACTACTAGCAATACGATAAATACTATTGCCAATACTACTGTTAGAATTACCATTGGACTTGCAGTTGAGGTCTTTCCTTCTACTTTAGCACTAAGTGCAACTTTTCCTACAGCGTCTTCTCCAGAAAGTACATTCACATTAAAGTTGTATGTTCCTTCTGTTGCAGCATTTGCAGTTATCTTAACTGTCTTGCTTGAACCTGCGGGAATAGCAACAACATTTTCTCCAGCGCTAACTGAAAGGCCAGTTGCAGTTTCAGGTATAATATTGTAAACTTTCAACTTGTTTGTTGGGTTTACAATCAAAATGCTGTATTCAGCATCTTGCCCTACAGCTACAGTTTTACCGCTAACACTTGCAATTACATTGTTTCCAAAGAACTCATTCTTAACTTGGATTTGCGCAGTATCGCTTGCAGTTACATCTTCGCCTGAAACACTTACTTCTAAAGTGTAAGTTCCTGCTTTCGCATTATCAGGGATTTGCAAGAAGATTCTTCCACTTACTGTGTCTTCATCTTCGTCATCTGCTCCTTCAATACCTTCAATAGCAACCAAATCTCCAAAGTAAGATTTCTTCTCAGCATTCAATGCAGTAATCTTTGCAGTTACATATAAGTCATCAAGATGTTGAGAGCCCTTGTTCTTCAAGACTACATCTACTGGAACTGATTGCCCAGCTTCAACAGTCTGGCTTGCATCTATTGACATAACTTGCACTGTATAAGCATCTCTCTGGATTCTTATTGGTGTGTCCTCAAATCCTGCGTCTTCTTCGCCATCAGAACTTGCATATACAACCAATTTTGCATTTTTGTAAAGCTCATCTAAGTCATCAGCATCATATGGAACATTCAAAGAGAAAAAAACTACTTTTGTGAAAATAGTTTCATTTTCATCAGAGAAAAAAGGACCAATAGTCTTTTCATCCTCTATGTCATTTCCATATCCTTTGATTTCTACGTTTACATCAATTACATCTGATGCAGTTCCTGATAAAGTAACTTCTACTCTGATTGTGTCGCCTGCAGTGATAGTTGTTCCATCTCTTATCGTAACATTCTCGATATTAAGAGAAGCACTTACTGTTGCAACTAAGCACAGAGCAATTGCAATTGTTGAGAAAAAAACCAAAAGGTTTTTTGTTTCCATTCGTTTTTTCAAATTTTTAATAAATTTATTTGCCAAAAATTCCTAAGGAATTCATGGGCAGAAAACAACGTTTTCTGTAATTTTATACAGCCAGAAATCATTTATAAACTTTATGGTGACAACAATCCAATATAATTTTACAGTAAGAAATTGTTAACTATCTGTAAGTAACAGCCAGTGGCTTATTTCTTAATCTGTTTGCACACTGCTAAGCCGAGGGTGGAATTTTCCAGAGGCAATTACTATAACTGATAATTATTATTTCTTTTTTGCGGGAAAAAATCAAAAAAGATTATTTTTGACTCGGCAGTAACACACAGTAACGCTTTGACAATCATTAAAGAATATTTTCTTAAATAACTTTTTCCAATTCACTGGCAATCTGACCGATGTTTTTCCTGATTTCAGCATGTAAATTAGTTATCATTATCTCCTGCAGCCCTTCTTTTAACAAGCCATGGCATCTTGAAAGGTCTGAACCCGGCTCTGCTGTGCTACCCAAGGGGATATAACAAATCATTGATTGCCCCTCTAGTTTTCCCACATTAATCGCCCCCAATTTAACCTGCAATAATTTTGTGTCAATCTTGCATTCTCCATCGGTTTTTCCTTTTATATTGTACTGCCAGGTTACATCTTCCTTGTCATTTATGAACTTAACTCTACTGCATTTTTCTTTATGCGCATTAAAGCAGGCAATATCCTCGCATTTATATGAGAAAAAGAAAGTAAAATAAATTGCTGCTATAAGCACCGTGATTATTAATATAAACAGGATTATTTTCCCCCCGCCTCTTTTAACCATATTATAAGCAAGCTAAAAGCGTATTTAAAAGTTTCTTGTTGGGGTAAAGTCATATATACTTTGTGTAAACAAATGTATCCTAAAGGATATACTTTGTAACGAGTTGTGTCCTATTTATGGAAATAATTTAGGAAATCTTTGGCTTTTTCCCATTAGTAGAATAAATCCTATTTTTTTAACAGATCAAATGCCCAAGGAGGGAAAATTCGAATAAAATTAATTAGATAATCCTATTTTCCAAATTCTATACCCTTTAGAAGAGTTTAAAATATGGTCTTTATTGAATTGAAGAGACTTCTTATCAATTAAGTTACTAATCACTTTTTCATTTGAAAGTATTTCTGATGTAAATCCTCCCTCTCTTAAAAACTTTTTAGCTTCTTTTTCAGATTCAAAATAATCAAATTCTCTTTTTGTTACTTTAGATATTTTTTCTCGAATATTTTCATTACCTAAAACCTCATTTTTTTTCTTTTTCATTCTAGAAAGATCGGATGTTAACCACAAACCTTTTTTAGAGTAGTTTTCAAATAAATATTTTAAGTTCTCCCTAAACACTCTTTTTTCATTTTTATCAAAATACATTAATAATCCTTCATGAATAATAATTAATTTCTTATCTTTTCCTTTTTCTAAATAAAATTTTCCAAGTTTATCCATATCTTTTCTTTCAAGAGGGTTTATATTCATAAAAAACAAATTTTTAGAGTTAAGTTTTTTTTCGTTAATAATTTCTTTTAAAATTCTTTCCTTCATATTGATCAGTCCTTTTAATTCGGTTTCAACATAAATAATATCTTTTTTATTTGAGAACTCTAAACTCCTTGGAGAGAGCCCAGATGCTATCTCTACAATAAAGGTCTTGTCAAATTTAGAAAGAGATTCATTTAGAGAATGATATCTTCCTTCAATAAATGGAATAAAATCAGATTTTGAATTTAAAGTATTTCCATAATCTGGTAAATCTTCCACTAAATCCTTAAATTTAGTATCTATAAGGGTAACAATTTCCTTTGAAAAAGGAAGTTTTTGTTTTGCCCTCATTCTAGCACAGAAAACAGCAGTAGGACTTATTTTTGAATATTCTTTTTCCATATAAATACTACCAAAACATTATTTTTAATCTTATCTTTTTCCTAAACTAATGGGCGATACCAGAATCGAACTGGCGAATGCTTTGTGTAACCAAGAATAATCTCCCTGCAAATCTACAAGCTCAGCAAATTCACTCTGTCGCTGTTAGCCGCAAAATTCTTAGCAACTATTGTGTTGCATCCTGCTTCTTCTGCTGTTTTGATTATCGGTAAAGTAACAGTGCCATCAACAACAATAACATATGGTCTTGTTCTCATTTTTCTTAAATCTGTTATTAATGATTTGATAGACATCGTTCTCATCTCTTTTAAATTTTCATCAAGAAAAATAGCTTTTCTGCTTCCAGAATTAAACTCCAAGATTTCTCTAATCTTCTCTTTTTCCGCATCATTAATTTTCCCCTCTTTTGGTGCCTTGCTAATCTCCATCTCTTTTGGTTTTTCCCAAGATTCCCTAAAAATCTTTGGAGAAAATTCCTTTGCAGGAATTTTCTTTCTCAAAGATATTAAAATTTCCTTCCCAGTAAGCTCTTCAACTTCTTTTCCATCAGGAGCAATTGCGATATAATCAACTTCTGCATTGTCAATTACATTCTTTATAATTAATTTTCCCCCTCGGTCTCCATCAACAAAGAGAGTCAATTCTTTTTGTTTGCTTAGCTCCCTGATTGATTCAGGAAGTTTTGTGCCATTCATTGCAATTACATTTTTGATATTGTTTCTCATTAAGTTGAGAACATCCGCCCTTCCTTCAACAACAATTATCTCCTTTTCTGAAATATTACCGCAAGGAAGTTTTTCATCGCCATATTCTTGCACTTCTGCCATTTTTGCAGAATCTTTTATAGTGTTTGAAATCTCTCTTGAATCAGTAGAACCCTGAATCTCCATCATCAGTTTTTTTGCTCTGTCAACTATATAGTCCCTTTTAGTTCCCCTCACATCTTCAATCTTTTCAACTTCTATTTGTGAGTCACTTGGGCCGATTCTTTCAATAGTTTCTATTGCCGCTCCGATTAAAGCAGTTTCAGACTGGTCCAAAGCAGTAGGTATTTTTATCACTCCGACTGTGTTTTTCCCGTCTTTTCTTAAATCAACTTCAATTCTGCCTATTTTCCCTTCTTTTTGAAGCTCTCTAAGCTCTAATTCTGCTCCTAAAAGCCCTTCTGTCTGGCCGAAAATAGCTCCGATTACATCTGGTTTTTCCAAAGCGCCTTCTGCTGTGAAGTTAGCATGTATCATATACTTGATTGATACTGGACTTACTTTTGCCATGTTTGTCTCCTATTTTGTTTAATTAACTGAAACCATAACGATTTCACACAGAAAACAAAATGTTTTCTGTTTGTGTCAGAAATGAAAACTACATCCTAAAGGATGTAATAGTCTTTATAGCTATTTTCATTTCTGAGCATCCTAAAAACAAGTGCCAATCAAACCACACCTTTTAAGGGGTGGTGGCACATTGTTTTTCTGATATAGAAAAATATCGGATATTCTACTTGCAGTTTTCTCAGTTTTTACTTCTAGTTATCTCTGCATTCTTCTCGAAAAAATAGCATGAAGCTAAAATGAAAAGTGAAAGTGAACGTGATATTGATTAATCTTTGACTAATTTATTAATCGATATTTCTCTACAAAAAAATAGAATTATTAGCGGTTTATAAATATTACTCTTTCTTAAAAAAGTTTAAATAGATTATCCCCCTATTCTCTACAAGGGGGAAAATGGCTAAAAAAAGAGGGGATTGGTTCTTGGAATTTCTGCGCTGGGCTTCTTTAATATTGGCGATACTCTTTTTTTATGGTTAACTAAACAATTAGGATGGATTTAAGCAGAATAATTAAAGAGTTAATCAAAGTAATTTATCTGCTAATTATAATTTATGTAGCTTATCAGGTTTTAAAAGCTATTTTTGGCGGGACTTGGGCTACTGAAAATATAATAATCGCGGGGATGGGGGTTATTTTAGCAGGTATGTTTGTGATAGTCGGTTTTTTGATTAATCAGGGAAAATGTTTGGGGATTTTAGAAGAAAGAACAAGAAATGTGGGGGATAGTTTGTCTAACCTTGGCGAGGATTTCAAATATCATTTAGTAAATCATACAAAATAATTTTTTAGTTGGAATATCCCCTTTATGTTAGTCCCTCTAATGCCGTTAGACTAATTCTGATTAATAATACTTCAAAAATAATGTTATAATCTTCATACTCAAATTTTATTAGTAGGGATTTAAATACATTTATTTTTATCCTTACTTTCTCAATGCATAATATTCCTTAATCCTTCCAAGTTTTTCATACAAATTAATAAGTTTATCCTTTATCTCCTGCTTTTCTGACTCAGAAATTTTCATCGTCAGGAGTTTTTCATATATTTTAACCGCATGACTCCTCCTAAGCTCTCTTTCATAAACTTCTGCCTGCCTTTTATAGAAATTCTTAATTGCAATGTAAATATCTGCTTTTTGGGCTAAATTTGCCTGGCTGAACGCCTTTTTTATTGATTCATCCGCGCGGTTAAAAAACCCGCCTTTTATATACAATTCTGCACCCTTGACATAATCCTGTATTTTTTCTGAAAAAGAAGTTGAGAGCATTGAAATATTCTCATAAATTTTTCCCGCATCATTAAACATTCCCTTTTTCTCATAAATCTCTGCAAGCTTGAAATAAACGAACTTTTTTGTTTCAAAAGCAATGTCTTGTTCAAGGAATCTTTTGAGATGGTCTATCTTAACAAAATCACCCTTGCCTTCTAAATCCTTTTCAATCTCTACTTTAGTCATGCCTTTTTGTAACATAAAATTAAATGTGCATAAGAGTATTTAAGGATTATTATCAAAAAGTCCTTGAGTGTTACCACAGCTTTTAAGCCGTGGTTTGTTTGGGACTTTTGGATGCTCAAGAATGCTTATCTGCATCTTAAAAGATGCAGTTTTCACAAAGCATTCTTGACATGAAAAATGATATTTAATTTAAGCAGAAACAAAAACTCTTTAAATCAGATTTTGCTATTTAAATAAAAAGAGGTTGCAGTCAATTAAAAGGATTATTCCTTATCTTCACTTACAGAATTAAAATCCGCATCTTCATCCTCTGAATCACAATCTATGCGTTTGGATTTTGCAGATGAGGAAGTCCATTCAATCCAGTCTTTCATGCTAAAATAAAAGCATCAAGAATATATAAAATTATGCTATAACTTACAAAGCAAAATGGCAGGAAAAAATAGCTACAAAATAGACTTCAAATATAACCTTAAAGTATTTTGGAGTCTTTTAAGAAAGTACAGGTTTTGGGTAGCTGTACTTTTGTTTCTGGTTTTAATTGAGGAATCCATTTATATTCTGAACAGATTTTTGTTTAAAATAATTGTTGATAAAGGAACTGATTTTTTATCAGGAATTCTCATTTCAGAAGCATTCATCCAGATTTTATTAATAATCGCAGGCGTATTTATAATAGTCTCACTTATCAATATTTTCTTAAACTGGTCTGTTATCCACATACTTAACAGGGTAGAAGTCCATTTAATGCAGGATTTAAAATTAAGGTTTTTTAATCATATTATAGATTTAGACCATGATTTTCATGTAACTCACAAGACAGGAAGTTTAATCTCAAGATTAATGAGGGGAGCAGGAGCTATTGAGAGGATTTCTGATGTTATTATATTTAATTTCGCTCCTTTAATACTGCAATTAGTAATTGCTGTTTTATCAATAATCTACTTTGATTGGGTGCCTGCATTAGTCCTTTTTATAACAGTAATCACCTTTTTAACTATAAACTTCTTTATTCAAAAAGCACAAGAAAAGTCAAACATAATAGTGAACAAAACCGAGGACATAGAAAAGGGGGCAACTGCAGACATTTTTACGAATATAGAATCAATAAAGTATTTCGGCAAGGAAAAACTGATAAAAGACAGATACAAAAATTTAAGCGAGAACACTAAAACGAATTACCTCAAAAACTGGGATTATTTCAAGTGGCTCTCTGCAATCCAGTCCTTAGTATTATCACTTGGGACTTTTTTTGTTCTTTATTTTCCCTTAATGAGCTTTTTAAATAAAGAAATAACTCTTGGAACTCTTACTTTTATTTATTCTGTTTATGCAGCGTTTATAAGCCCGATGTTTGGTTTTGTCCACGGAATCAGAGGTTATTACCGTTCAATGGCTGACTTCCAGGATTTGTTCAGTTACGGAAAAATACCAAAGCAAATCTTAGACAAGCCACACGCTAAAGATTTGGAAATAAAAGAAGGTACTGTTGAATTCAAGAATGTTAATTTCAGTTATGGAAAAAGAAAAATCTTCAGTGATTTTAATTTAAACATCCCAAAAAACAAAAAAATTGCTTTAGTTGGGCATTCTGGCTGCGGAAAAACAACTTTAGTTAAATTGCTTTACCGAATGTATGATGTAAATTCAGGGGCAATTTTAATCGATGGCAAAAACATTCAGGATGTTAAGCAGGAATCTCTAAGGAGTGAGATGTCTATAGTTCCTCAGGAAGCAATTTTGTTTTATGACACAATTTTTAATAACATCAAATTCTCAAACCCAGATGCAACAAGACAGCAAGTTCTTGCAGCAATAAAGTTCGCACAGCTTGACAAGATAATTCAGACTTTCCCTAAAAAAGAAAACACAATTGTAGGAGAAAGAGGCATAAAGCTTTCAGGAGGGGAAAAGCAGAGAGTTTCAATAGCAAGAGCTATTTTGGCAAACAAAAGAATACTTGTATTAGATGAAGCAACATCCTCTCTTGATTCAGAGACAGAGCATGAAATCCAAAGAGATTTGCAAAGATTGTTAGAAGGAAGAACTTCAATAATGATAGCTCACAGGCTTTCAACAATAATGAATGCAGACAGGATTATAGTTATGAAAAATGGAAATATAATCCAGCAGGGGGCTCACAATGAATTAATCCGCCAGCCAGGTGAATACAAAAAATTATGGGACCTTCAGAAAGGGGGATATATAAAGTGAGGGGGATCCAGCACTAGAATAGGGGAATCACTTACTATCCAAAGGTTTATATATGTCTTATAACCATAATATTATGGTTTAAGATGGATAATTCAACAAAGGAGCATGGAGAGAAGATAGAGATACTTAAACTATTGATAGAAAACAAAGAAGAGACTTATAGCATCAGGAAAATTGCTCTAATTAGAAAGATAAACTATAAGTCTGCTTATAACGCTCTAAAAGCTCTTAAAAAAGAAGGGGTTGTTGAATTAAAACGGGTAGGAAATACAATTCTATGCACATCTAACAATACCTTTACTGATTTAGTCTTTAAGGCAGAGTATTCAAGAAGAGAAGACTTATTCAGAAAAAGAGAATTCCCAGTAATCTATAATAACCTGGCAAAATTGGAGTTTCCATTAATTATTCTTTTATTTGGAAGCTATATCAAGAGAACTGCAACAAAACATTCAGACATAGACCTTCTTCTCATTTCTGATGAAGAACATTTTAAGAAAGTTCAAGATGCAATAAATGTATTTCCTCAAGAGATTCATTTGACCTCTGTAACTTATGGAAGTTTTATTCGGATGGCAAGGAGCAAAGAGTTTAGTGTTGTCAGCGAAGCGCTTAAAAAGAATGTTATACTAATCGGAATAGAGGAATATTACAGACTATTAAAAAATACAGAAAATCATTGATTTTCTGCCTATTAAATTTCAAAGAAATTTAACATGTTATCCGAAGATAGAATAAAAGAGGCTGAAACTAATATCAGGGCTTATTTAAGTGAAGGTCTGCTAAAAAAAGAGTCTCTAAATCCAGATGCTCTAAGAGTTTTATTAAGAAATGCTCAAGAGAGTATAAACTCTGCAGAAAAATTAAATTCAGAAAGAATTTCAGACTTATGGGTTATTGTTTGCTCTTATTATTCAATGTTTTATATTGCTAATGCTGTTCTTCGCAAATTAGGATATAAAGTTGGAGAGAAAATTGCGCATAAGGTGACTGTTGATGCTTTAATAATCTATGCAAGAGGAAAATTAAAAGATGCCTTAATCGAAGAATATGAAGACAGCAAGGATGAAGCACTTAATTTAGCTGGAATAAAAGCAGACTCTTTAATTGAGTCTTTCGACCAGGAAAAAATCAAAAGAGGCAAGATTCAATACCGGACCGATGATATTGACAAACAGGCAAAAGCTAAAACCTCTTTGCAGAGAGCAAAGCAATTTTTATTCGAGATGAATATCCTGCTAAATGAGTTGAATAATAAGAATTAAAGTGCTAAAAGAAAAAATCAAAAAGATAATAAAGGTGTTGTATGATAAATATTTGAAGGAAGTGAGAGGAAGAGGATGAAACTACGAAAAGCAACTAAAAAAGATATTCCGCAGATGATGGAAATCATAAAATTAAATAACTCTTGGTATTCGCGAGATTTAGCCTTAAAGGAGCTTAAGGAAATGTTTTCTAAATCATTGCTAAAACCAACATATATTGTGGCAGAAGAAAACGGAAAAGTTTTGGCATTTGGCGGGTTTATTCCTTCTTGGGCAGATAATATGGTTATAGATATTTTTTGGGTAAATATCCATCCAGACTACCAAAGTCGGGGAATTCAAACAAAATTAATTAAAGATATTGTGAAACGATTAGAAAAAATGAAGAACCCCAAGGTAAAAATGATTCTTATCTCTACAAAGATCCCCGCTTTCTTTAAAAGATTCGGATTCAAGAAGCTTACTCCAAAATACGATAAAGATTATATCTTGATGGGGAAGGAGTTAAGATGAAAAAATCACCTAATAAAATTTTTATTCTTGGCACTTCTGGAAGTGGAAAAACCACGTTGGCGGAACAAATCTCGGAAAAGTTAAATATCCCCCATTATAACTTAGATGATCTCTTTTGGTATAAACGATTTTCAAAAAAGAGGAATCCAAAAAAAAGAAACTTAATGATTCTGAATGTTCTTAAAAAAAAGAAATGGGTTACTGAAGGGGTTTATGGATTTTGGACTGAAAAATTTACTAAAGAGAGTGATTTAGTAATTTGGCTCGATTTTCCTTTCAGAACACTTTTATGGAGAAATATCCAAAGATTTTTAACAGAAAAAGAAAAAAGACCTAATGAAGATATTAAGAATCTTTTTAGAATTATAAAATA
>JAHIEH010000018.1 GCA_018901675.1 Nanobdellota archaeon | reverse complement strand
TGACGCTTTTTTGTATTCTTTTTTTAACTGACTTTCTATTTGAAATCTTGTCCTTAAAAGGTTTGCAATTTGATATGCCATCTTCTCAGATTTAGTGTCATATTGTATCTCATTTCTTTCTTTACAAACATGTCCGTCACAATCAAAAAGAGCAGAAATAAATTCAGAACAGATGGAGTTGTTTAAATTAAATATTTTTTCAGGAATTTCTTTTAGCGAGGCGGTGGCGGGCTTTACCCCATATTCTAAAAATATCTTTTTTATAATCTCGCTTTTAAAAAAAGAAATTCTGCAAACTCCTGTTCTTTTGTCTTTTAATATTCTAAATTCATCAAATACCTTCTTGAAAGTTTCTTTTATATTTTTCAGATTTTTCTCCTCACAATCTTCGCAGAATACATGGATTAAATATCTGTCTTTTCTTTTTTCAATATGGCCGTCTCCAATCAAATATCCTAACAATCTCGATATATCTTTTGAACCTTCTTCAAAATTTTGCAATGTTAATGGATAATTAAACTCAAGAAGATAATCTTTCTTTTGGGTTAATTCATCTGCTCTAATCTTTAGTAAATTTCCCTCCCTCATTACTAAAAATTTATGTTCTTTTGTAACTTCTATATCCCCATTAGCTGTTTTAATTCTCAAAAGGTTTTTTGGGGCGGGTTTTCGCATAATACACACTGGCTTCCTCCTTTCAGACGTAACTTCTTCTTTTTCATGTTTTACTATGTTAAGAATAAGCTCTTTTGGGGGCTCAAGGACTTCAAATATTTCTTGTCCATTGGTTGTATTAACAATCATCTGCTTTATCCTTTTTTTGCTGTTTTCAAACAGATTGTCAGTGTATGGGCCTATTTGGATAACGTTGCCGTTTGCTAGAGAAACATACTCAGAGTAAGCGAGACTTTTGCCCACACCCCCTTTTCCAGAAGTTATTACGAATATCTTCGCCATTTTTATGAAAGAATTTGTTTTACATGGCTTATAAACCTTTCTAGAATTATAGAGTATTCTTTCAGTTTATCCATGTCAATTGTTACCCATTCGCCGCGATCCAAAACTTTTAGGCAGACATTTTTTCTGAATTCGTTTTCCCGCATTTTTTCGAGGGATTCTACTCTTTTGAAGAATTCATAAAGTTGAATTGCTGAAAGTAGCTCTTGGTTTTTCTTGTATAATTCTTTAACTAGCTCTACCTGGGGTTTTGGAGCTTGCGGGATTGACTTAATCAGTTTTTTCTTTTTAGCTTGTTCTAGAATTCTTGCGAGACTTGCCTCTATCATACTTTTCCATCTTGATATTAAATTGAGCAAAACATCACATGTTTTTGTGTATTTTAAGCTCACATATAAAAGATGGTCTGCACTAATCTTTTCTTGAATGATTTTTTCCATTTTTAGAATCTTTGGCTGGCATCTTCTTGGCGTAAGATTTATCAGGCGCAAGTAGTATTTATACCTTGCGTTGGTTATTTTCCTCTATTTTTTTATCTCTAGGCTGGCTTTTCTCAGGAAATCTTTTGATTCTAGTATAAATCCCTTTATTTTTTCGAGAGTTATGGTGTCTGTCTGCATTCCATCTGACATTATCACTATTTTGTCATTTTTTATGAATTCAAAAGGGCTTTTTTTATGCCTCTCAGCCAGCCTTATTATTTCTGTGAGTTTCATAAGCTGTTCTGCATTTATCTTGTATCTTGCTGATACTCGCTTAAATGTGTCAAAATTCGCTCTTGCATCACTATAGAGCTGGATTCTCTTCCAGGTGTATTCGTACTGGAGGATTGCATTAATTGTGCTTAGAACAGAGCTTCCTAGTTCACTTAGAACTTTTAGCAATAAACGCTTTTCTTTTACTAGGGGGAAGGTTATATAGGTCATATGGTCTGCTATTTGCATTGCTTTCCTTGCTTGTTTCAGGCTTTCAAAATATTTTTCTTGGAGCATTTTGAGTATATATCTAGAATGAGTTCGGATTAATATAATTATGTGTTTTAGGATTAATTAGACTCTTTCAGTTTGGCTTGTTGGCTAACTTAGACTCAAAATTGCTTCTGCCAAGTCGCCATTAGCTTCTTTTAGCGCAGATTCTGCGTTTTCTCTTGAGCAAGAGGTTTTTTCAATTACTTGATTTATATCTTCTTCACTTATTCCT
>JAHIEH010000017.1 GCA_018901675.1 Nanobdellota archaeon | reverse complement strand
GACTTCTTGCAATATTGTCGCATAATCCTTCTTCCTCAATCTCTCTCTGCGCATAATCATCTGATATTGCTTCTGTGCTGGGGATATCTTTAAATGAGAATCCTTCTAATATCTCTTTCGCTTTTTTTTCTCTATCTTGTTTGATTATTTCTTCAGCTTTTTCCTTACCTTTTCCCAGAATTAATTCAAGAACTCTTTTTGTTTTTTTGCCAATTCCTACAACATTCAATTCTTCTAAACTTCCATGCTCTTGATAAAAAGAGGCAATATCTATATCTAACCCAGAAATCTTGTTTCTAATAAGTCTATAGTTTGAACAGTCTTTGTAAGGCCAATTTGTTATTATAAAATAATCTTGGGCTAGTTTTTGATTGTTATATTTCTTATTTTCCATCTCTTAAATCATTTCTTCGTATTTATAAACTTTTTCAAAGAAAAACTATTTAAATGATTTTTTCTTTATTAAAATAGGTAAAAGAGGTGAAAATGCAGCCAACTCAATTTCAGCAAGGCCAGAAAATACCTGAACAGCTCGAGGTTGTAAGAATCAAGAAAGTAGGAGTTTTATCAGTTGCATTAACCTGCGCTTTGTTAAGTCTGATTCTGGGGTTTATTTTTGGCATTATTGCTCTAATAGTTTCTCTGTTTATTGCAGCCCCTTTAATTTATTCACTCGGGGGAGTTTTAGCATCATCAACATCCTCTTCAACGTCTGCACTTGAGCTTGAAGGAGCCACTCTTTATTTAACATTTTTATTATTAATCCCCCTCATTTCAACAATTTTCGGTTTTATCTTTGGAGCAGTTTTTGCTTTGCTTTATAATTTAATAGCAAAAATAACAAAAGGAATCAAGTTGTATGCTTGATCTTTCTCATTTTCCCCTCCAGCTCTGATAAGTTACAACAGCTATAAACAAAAAGCTGAAAAGCAAAACATCATTTCTTAAAACTAGATTTATTAATGCCCCAATCAAACTTACAATTATAATCAATTTAAACCATTTCTTCCCCTGCTTTAGTTCCTCTCTTGTGACTTTTGCAAGAAACTTCCCAATAGGAATCCCAAGAACTAAAACTATGATTCCTATTAGAATTTTGATTAACTCCTGCATATTATATATTATCTAAAGGGCTTTTTATATTTTTAACTGAAGCATAAAATACTGTTAAACACCCCCTAAATTCCTGCAAACAGAACTAAAGTTCATTTTCCGGAGTGTTAAATAAAATCGCGTGCTCCCCCCAAGCTATGCAGAAAAGTTTTTAAATCTGTGAAGATTAGCAAGAGTATGAAAACTTGGTTAAAGGGCGGATTGATTGGGGCAGGATTTTTAGTATTATGCCTTATCTTAATCGTAATTATTAATTGGTTAGCTGGAGGAGTTACATCTTTTGCATCTTATTTAGGCATTATAATCCTTTTTATACCTCTTAGCGTAATGAATTTATTTGGTACATATAATGAAGACACATATTTACTTCTAGTTTTATTCGGTGTTTACATTTTAACTCCAATATTCTTTTTTGTTATGGGCTCATTAATTGGTTGGATAGTCGACAAAATAAAATCTTCTAAGAAATAACCCGCACTGCCTTCCCCCGCCCTACGAATTTGCAATCACGACTTTGAATTTTTCCCCTCCAGCATCATCACACCAACCCTTAATCTGCACTATACTAAAATTTATAACTTTCCTGTTTTATATTTAATCATGAACCAAGAATATCAAAAATACCTAATCATTGCAAGCAAGTTAGACCCAGCAGGCATAAACATAACAACACAGCTAAGCCAGTTTGGAGACTACCATTTTTATCTTATTGACACGGAGATAGTAGGGGATATAGGTGTTGATACTGAAAGAATAAACCAGTATGATTTTATTATTTTTGCTTCAAGGCATCAATCTGAAAAAAAAGAGAAAACACTTTCAATCCATGCTCCTGGAAACTGGAGAGAAGCAGATTTTGGCGGCCAGCCAGAAAAAGTCTGTAAAACTTCTGCGCAATTTTTAAAACAAGCTTTTCAAAAACTAAAGCAAAACGCAGATTTTTATCATTTAACTAAAGATTATCAGGTAACTTTAGAATGCACTCATCACGGGCCTTTAATAGAAAAGCCGTGCTTATTTATAGAAATCGGCTCCACTGAGAGGGAATGGAAAGACAGAAGAGCAGGGTTTGTAATAGCAAAAACAATCTCAGAAATAATAAAAGATTTTAAGCCAAATCCTTATAATGAAATAGCAATTGCCATAGGCGGTCCTCACTACTGCCCGAGCTTTAACAAAATTCAGCTTAACTCTAATGTTGCAGTTTCTCATGTGATTCCTGCTTATGTCCTGCCATTAAAAGAAGAAATGATTCAGGAAGCATTATCCAAAACCGAGGAAGAAGTTGATTTTGCTCTTTTGGACTGGAAAGGGCTTGGCAGCAGTGAAATGAGAAAACAAGTCACAGATGTTCTTGACAAGCTTTATTTAAGGTATGAACGGACAAGCGACATTAATAAAAGAAAATATTAAAAGATAAAGAAAACGCCGGGTATATTATATGTCGGAAATTCCGAACCGTTTATAAATAAGTTATAACCCTTGTTCTCTATGGATCAATCAAATTTCACAAGCGGTTTAGGAATTATACGTATTGAGGGTACAGTAACAATCCCTGCTGGACAAGAAGTTGAAGTTCTAGATACGATTATAAGTGATAATCTTAAGAGAGATGAAATATTTCAACATTGGAGGGGACAAATAATAAATAACTCTCTCTTTATTGAAGATAAAATAGATTCAATTATAACAAACCTGTTGTTCAAGCAAGATGTAGAAAAAAGCGGTTTATTCAAGTCAGTTATACTCTCAAGAGAGTTCTTTGGATTTATGAGTAAGTGGAAAGTTCTAAGGGATCTTTTGAAGATATTAATGCCTTTTAAAGATAAAGATTATTCAGAATTATTTAAGGAATTACATATTATAATTGATGAAAGAGATAAATTTGCTCATGGACAAGTTAGCTATTCGGGTATGCAAGGCGAAAAGATATTCCTAACTTACTTTAAGGAAACCTCTAAAAAAGAAGAAATTACTGAAAGCACAATTATAAAATTTAAAGAAGTTTGTTCCAGATGCCATCAAGAGTTAGATAAAATTATACAATAAGGACAAAACCTAAACTAATTCAATAATAGATGCTAGTAGTTTTTCTAAGAAAAGAGTGTTTGAGAAGTAAAATATTAAATTATTTTCTCAAGTTCTTCAAAACCTTCTAATAATTCTTTAACTTCTTTTTTAGCTTCTCCGATTATTTTCTTGCTATCTCTATGAATAACTTCTTCTTGCTTTTCTTTTCTATATTTATTAATGGATAAATCCCAATCGTTAGATTTTATTTCTTCAATTGGAATAAGAAAGTTCTTTTTAGCCCGGTCTTCATTATTTTCTTTTAATCTATTACCGAATCTCTCTAAAATGTCTGGAATATCATTTTTATCGGGTTGTGGCGTTCTTTTATCATCTAAACTATAACCATCTGCCCCCATATCATAAAACCATACTTTTTCTGTTGGTTCTCCTTTGGTGAAAAATAATATTGCTGTTGAAACTCCTGCGTAGGGTTTGAAAATTCCTGAAGGCATAGAAATAATTGCATCAAGCCTACATTTCTCTAATAATAGCTTTCTTATTGATTTATGGGCATTAGAATTACCAAATAATACTCCATCTGGGACTATCACGGCACATCTTCCTCCAACAGAAAGAGAGTTATACATTAATTCTAAGAATAACAATTCTGTCTTGCTTGTGCTTATTGTAAATTCGTCTGATTTCTCGCTTTCGTTTATAGAACCCTTGAAGGGAGGATTAGCCAAGATTAAGTCATAAGTTCCGTTTTCATTATATCGCTTAGATAAAGTATCTTCTCCTTTAATTTGAGGATCAGTTATTCCATGCATCATTAAATTCATAACAGCGATTCTAACCATTGTTCGGTCAATATCATATCCATACAAGGATTCTTCATCAAGTATCT
>JAHIEH010000016.1 GCA_018901675.1 Nanobdellota archaeon | reverse complement strand
GCCCCGGTAGCTCAGCCTGGATAGAGCACTAGCCTTCTAAGCTAGGGGTCGCAGGTCCAAATCCTGTCCGGGGCATTTAAAAATATTATGTCAAAATTGCTGATGCAGAAAACTGCACACTTTAGTGTGCAGATGAATGCAATTTTGAGCATCCAAAAGTTCAGAACAAACCACACCTTAAAAGGTGTGGTAAAACTCAAGAACTTTTTGATATAAGAAACAATGATAAAAAAAGGGGTTGAGAAAGTTGCAGTTGTTAAATGCAAGAGTTATAGCCAAAAGCAGGTTGATAAGGCAATTAGGAAAATCCTAAAACTTCTAGATTTTGATGAAAAAGAAAAAAGCAAATATAAAAAAATTCTCATAAAGCCAAATGTTGTGGGGGCTTATAAAGACAACTTAGCGATAGTAACTCACCCTTCTATTGTTAGGTCAATAATAAAACAATTCAAAGGAGAAATATTTGTCGGAGAATCTTCTTTTATGGACACTGAAAAAGCGTTTAAAGGAAGCGGCTATTCTGGTTTTGCAAATCTGGTTGTTTTTGAAAAAAGCAATCTTATAAAAATTAAAGATAAGAATGCAAAGGTTTTGAGAGATTTTTATTTTCCTAAAATTATAAAGCAGGCGGATTTAGTTGTTAATGTTCCCAAATTAAAAACACATTCTTTGACTATGCTTTCAGGAGCAATAAAAAATCTTTATGGATGTATTCCTGGAGGAATGAAGCAAGTTTTGCATAAAAAAGCAATTGGCGACAAGAAGTTTTCTTCTCTTTTAGTTGACATATATCGGAATGTAAATCCTGGATTGAATATAATGGATTGTGTTGTTGCAATGGAAGGGAACGGTCCTACTTCTGGAAAGCTAAAAAAAGTCGGTTTAATCATGGCTTCAAGAAACGCAGTTGCTTTGGACATTGCTGCTGCGAAAATTATGGGTTTTAAGCCAAGGAGAATTCTTTTTGTTAAAGAAGCAATAAAAAGGAAGTTATATCCCTCTTATGAGATTGAAGTGATTGGTGATGTTAAAGAAATACCAAATTTAAGGTTTGAAAAGCCGGCTTCTTGGATGAAAGAATCTGTTAAAATCTTTTTGGGAAAACTGATTAAAGGCAATAAAATTGTGGTTGATAAAGAGAAGTGTGTAAAATGTGCGACATGTGCAAAAAAATGCCCTGGAAAAGCAATAACTCTTAATCCTTATCCAGAGATTAATCGGAAAAAATGTATAAGGTGTTTCTGTTGTATTGAAATATGCCCAGAGCATGCAATGCATTTAAAGGAAACTAAGTTTAGGAAATTCGTAAGAAAGATAAGGGATAGAAGGAAATAATTCTAATATCATGTTGGGAAAAGTTTAATAAAATGCCAACGCCTTTTTAATTAATGGATATTTATGAACTCATTGGGTTTATTATTGGGGATGGGAATATCTATTATAAGAAAGAGAAGAGAAAGTATCGATTAGAGTTGTGTGGGAATGTCGATGAAGACTATGATTATGTCAAGAATTCTGGAAGAAAACCACACACTTTAGTGTGTGGTTGAATTCTTGAGCATCCAGAAATCCAAACAAACTGCGGACTTCAGTCCGCAGTGAAACACAAGGATTTTTTGATTTTGAGCAGATAGAGAAATTTCTTTTTGAGGAAACTGGAAAAAAACCCCTTAAATTTATTCGTCACGAGAAAAAAGGAAAATCATTAAGAATCCAGTTTAATAATAAAGAATTTGTTGATAAATTAGTCTCTCTTGGACTTCCTAAAGGCAAGAAAACATTTGATATATTCATCCCAGATAATATGCTAAAAAAAGAGATTTTATTTTCGATAATCAGGGGGTTATTTGAGGCAGATGGTTGTTTATATTTTTCTCACAGCAAAAAACTGAGATATCCTTCTTATCCTAGACTCGAAATAAAATCTTCTAGCGTAGTATTGGTAAATCAAATAAAAGAGTTTCTAGAAAAAGAAGGGTTTAATGTTTATGTAAAAAGGCCAGTAAGTAATAAAACCTTTGCTCTTTTAATAAGCGGGGATAAGATGTTAACCTTGTGGATTAAAAAAGTTGGTTTAACCAGTTTAAAGAATATAACCAAGTATAATCTCTGGAAATCGAAAGGATTTTATACTCCACATACTCCCCTTAAAATGAGATTGGAGACATGCGGAGGTGGCACAGCGGCTACTGCGGTTGATTTCTCTAAAGACAAAATCTTTGAGAAAGCCGAACCTGCAGATTGTATATAATTTACAACTGCGAAATGTAGCTGTAATGGCAGAAAGCAACTTTTCCCGGGTTCGAGTCCCGGCCTCCGCTTTTCATCTCTTAGAAATCTTTTTTACACTCTTCTTTTGTAATGCCTCTCAATTGCAAGGAGGATAGTTGCCCCGAAAATAACCAATACAAAAACATAAACAAACTTGTTCTTTTTTAGATAGTCTAAGGATAGTTCAGATTCTCCTTCAGGTTTTATATACCCTGTAATAGGGCTTCCTTGAGAAACTCTTTCATCTAATACCCCAATCACTTTACCAGTAAGCGCAACATTAGATTGTGAAATTGTGGTTTTGCCGTCTGTTATTCTTACATTATAATTTCCATCAGGTGCAATAAGCCTCAGGCTAATGCTCTCTCCAATACCTAATTTTGGCTCTTTAATACCGACAGTATCTCCAATTACAATCTGGATTGTTTTTGTATACTGTGTATTTCCGATGTTAGTGATTTTTAAAACATCTTCTTGGATTTCAAATTTTGCTAATTCTTCTACCTCAACAACAAACAAGGACTTTGATTCTAAACCATTATATGTTGCTCTGGCTGTCCAGTAACCATAGCTTACACCTTCACCTAAATCAATATCTACCAACTGGTTTGACTGAATTGTTTTTTCTATCTTCTTTTTTTTATTAGGGTCTTCCAGAGATATCTGCACATTATCATTTATAGGATTATTATTCTCATCTAAAAGGGAAACCTTTAGAGTTATTTTTTCACCTGCTTTAAAACTTTCTTTGGTTGTTATTACACTTATTTTGCTTGATTGAGCAAGAACTAAAGATGAAAGGATAATCATACAAAATACAAGCAGCATCACTTTTTTCATGTCCCTCTTAATTCTTTGAGTTATTTAAACATTTCTTTTGGCAATATTTAAAAACATCAACATCTTTTAATGGGAATGAAAAAGGGGCGGGGGTGTTTTTTGGTGATTTTAATTGCGATTGTATTCGGCAGTTTTCTGGTATATGCTTTGCAATTCTCTGATACAAACCAAAGTGATTTTGATAGCGGGGTTTATGTAAACACAAGCTATAACGGGAGTGCGGTTATTTTATCTGGAAATAATCTAACTGGAACATATACAAGTAAGATATTTGATGCGACAAGCGTTGCTGGATGGAATAATGTTTCTTGGGTAGGTTTACAATCAAATGGAGATATTAATACCTCTCTTGCTTATGCAATTCACTTGGGGGCAAATACAACAGAAGTTTTTGCTTTAGATGGAATTTATTATCTGGCAGACATGAAAGATTCAAGCAAAAATTTTTATTTGAATTTCTCAACAAATCTTAAAAATGGGGATATTTTAAAGTTATATGGAAAGAAAAATAAGGGACTTAGTATAGGAGTTTATGCCCAATCAGATTCTTCTGGGACAAACCCCTTAGCAACATTTACAATTACTTCTACTACTGGGGAGTGGATTAGTGTAACTTTGAGTATTGCAAGTCCAACTAATGCTATTTGGATTGGTGAGGGAACTGGAAGTGGTACAGACCCAAAGGATGAATTTGATTATATTTATGCGAAAACTAATGCAAATTCTAATTTAACTTTTCAAGTTAAGAATTGTTCTTTATTAAATTGTATTGATGGAATATGGCAAAGTTCAAATTTAAGCAACTTAAGTCTGCAAAGCAGATATTTTCAGTATAGGGTTTATTTAACAAGTGAAGGAGCAGGGATTACCCCCCAATTGTTCAATGTTTCTTTAGGTTATACTTTTGTTGATTCAATAGTGCCAAACTTAACAATAAACTCACCTTTAAATCAAAATTACAGCACAAATTCAATACTCGTAAACATTTCTGCTAAAGATGATAATCTTCTTCAATCAATATGGTGGTATAATGGAACTGCAAATGTAACTTATTTAAATTCAAGCTATTACACTTTTTCACAGGGAAGCAATACAATAATTGCATATGCAAATGACAGCGTGGGAAATGTGAATACAACAAAAGTTACATTTTTTGTTGACAGCGTTGCTCCAGATATTGCAATTATAAATCCAGAGACAAAAACTTATGGGGTCAGCACAAATCTCCCTCTAAATTTTTCTGCTTCTGATTCAGGAATTGGAATGCAAAGTTGCTGGTATAATCTTGATGATGCAGTTAATGTAAGCATACCCAACTGCCAAAACCTTACTTTTAATGTTTCTCAAGACAAAGAATACACTCTAAATCTGTTTTCAAATGACAGCCTTGGAAACACAGCAAAAGATAGCGTAACCTTCAACGTTTTGACATCAGCACCAGCATTAAATTTAAACTACCCGGAAAACAATTCTTATCTTTCTTATTACAATAATGTTTACTTTAATTACAGTGTTTTTTCTGGAGTTGGCATTTCGTCCTGCCAGTTGTTTGGTGATTTTAAAGGAATATTAGCATTAAACCAGACAAACTCTTCTATAACTTTAGAAAATAATTTTTTTGTGCTAAATCTTGCAGATGGAAATTATAATTGGGGTGTTGCATGCAATGACTCTCAAAACAGATGGAATATGGTAAACTATAGTTTTGTTATTGACACTATTATTCCTAATTTAAGTGTAACCGAGCCAACAGGAACAAAATCAAGCAGAACTTCTGTTCCGGTGCAATGGCAGGTTTCTGACTCTAGTTTAGACTCATGCTGGTATAATGTTTATAGAGGGGCTATTCTTGAAATAAGCAACACAACTACATACTGCAGTTTAAACCAGTCAAGTTTTAGCGTTACTCTTGATGCTGATTTTGTTTTAAACTTTTATGTGAATGATTCTGCAGGAAATTTAAAATCTGTATCTAATAGTTTTTCTGTTTCAACCACCACGAGCAGTGGTGGAGGTGGAGGGGGAGGAAGTGGCGGGGGCAATGCAATTATACCTTCACAGGAGCAAAGTAATATTGATTTAATAACTTCTTCAATTTCAGACATAATTGCAAAGCCAGGAGAGAAAAAGACTGCTACATTGTCTGTTAAGAATTTAGGAACTACATTTTTGAACGACTGCTCTTTCCAGAGCACAGGAGAAAATGCCGGCTGGATTTTAGGAAGTGAAACAAAAAGCCTTAACATTGGAGAGGAATATGATTTTGATTTTGAGATAAATGTCCCTTCAGATTTAGGAAGCGGTTCTTATTCTTTAACAGTTTCTTTAGGATGCAAAGAAATATCCAAGAAAGAAAGTTTTTCTGTTGAGATAATAGAAGAAAAGCTGGGGTTTAAGATTGTGAAAGTAGAGAGAACAGAACAGGATAAAGTTAGAGTTGTTTACAATTTAAAAGAGCTTTCTGGCAAGAAACAGAATGTTGAGATTCAGTTTCTGCTTTTTGATTCAAAAAATGAAAGGGTTGCAGAGCTAAAAGAGAACAAGCAGATTGATGAGAATTCAGAAGGGGAATTTGAATCTTTAATACCTATTAATTCATCTTTAAAAGGGGAACTTAATCTGCTTGTGAATTTAAATTCAGAGGAATATTCTACTTTTGTTCAGGAAAATATAATTCTCGGGTCGCCGTTAAGCGGTTTTGCAGTTTTTGGCGAGAGTGTTGGAGGGACAGATAATCTTGTTACCGGCGTTCTTGTAATTCTCTTTTTGGTTTTTGGTTTTTTTATGATAAAAAGAATTTTAAAAGTTAGAAAGGTGACTAAAAGAAGATATTATTAATCTCTCGAAAATTCAAAAAAACATCGCTCTTAAGTTATGTAGTGCCTATAAAAAGATTTAAATAGTTCTTTGTAGTGCCTAATATGTCTAAAGAATTTAAGCTTATAAAAAATGGCATTTATAGTTAAAAAAATAATTAATGGCAGGGAATATTATTACCTGCGAGAGAGCAAGAGAGAAAATGGAAAAGTGAAAGCAAAAACTATTGCTTATCTTGGAAAGACAAAGAAAGGAGCAGAAGAAAAAATGAAAAGAGTTTTAAATGCGCTTAAAGATAAACGAGTTATGGGTGAGAATATTAAAGAGATAAAAGAAGACAAACAAAAGGCAAAAGTTGTAGTAGATAAGAAAATTACCATCGATGAACTCGCAAGTTTCTGCAAAAGGAAAGGTTTTGTGTTTCCTTCATCTGAAATTTACGGGGGTTTTGCTGGGTTTTGGGATTATGGGCCTTTAGGAGTTGAGTTATTTAATAATATAAAGAGAGAATGGTGGAAATTTTTTGTTACACAAAAAGAAAATATGACTGGGATAGAAGCATCAATAATAAGCCATCCCAGAACATGGAAGGCTTCCGGGCATATTGCAAGTTTTTCAGATATTGCAGTAACATGCAAGAAATGCAAAAAATCAACTAAAATAGACAAATCTGAGCTTGGAAAAGTCAAGTGTGATTGCGGAGGAGAATTTGAAAGCCAGGGAGAATTTAATCTCCTCTTTAAAACAAAAGTAGGGGCTTTAGACAGCCAAGATGCTTATCTTCGAGGAGAGACTGCACAAGGAATGTTTATGGATTTTAAATCAGTCCAGCAGAGCTCAAGATTACAGCTGCCTTTTGGAATTGCCCAGATTGGAAGGTGTTTTAGAAATGAAATTGCCCCAAGAGATTTTTTATTCCGAAGCAGAGAATTTAATATTGCAGAATTTGAATTTTTTATTCATCCAGAAGAGGAAAAATGCAATTTGCTGAATAAAAAGCATTTGGATCTGCAAGTAAATTTTCTTGATGCAGAAACTCAAGTAAGAGGAAAAGACGATTTAAGAAAAATAACTATCGGTGAAATGTTAAAAGAGAAAAGAATGGGAGAATGGCACGCTTATTGGCTTGCTGAACAAGTGTTATGGTTTTATTCCCTGAATCTAAAAGAAATTAAAGTAAGAGAGCATACTAAAGATGAATTAAGCCATTATTCTTCTGCAACTTTTGATTTGGATTACGAATATCCTTTTGGAAGCAAGGAAATTGCCGGAATTGCCAACAGGGGGCAGTATGATTTGAAACAGCATGAAAAAGAAAGCAGGCAGAGCATGGAAATTTTCGACGAGAAAACAGGAAAAAAGGTAATTCCAAGGGTTATTGAGCCTACCTTTGGAATGGAAAGAGTTTTCTTGGCTGTTTTAACCAAAGCTTACAGCTATGACGAGAAAAGGCAGAATATTGTTTTAAAAATTCATCCAAAACTTGCTCCTGTAAAAGTGGCGATTTTCCCAATTGTTAAAGGAGAAGAATTTGAAAAATTAAGCCAAGAAGTTTATGAAAATTTAAGAAAAGAGTGGAAGGTTGTTCAAGATAAAGGCGGGAGTATTGGGAGGAGATATTCAAGGCAGGATGAACAGGGAACGCCTTACTGTATAACTATCGATGGAGATAGTATAAAAAAGAAAGATATTACAATTCGTGAAAGAGATAGTACCAACCAAATCAGAGTTAAAATTAAGGATTTGGTGGAAGTTTTGAGAAAGCTGATTGGCGGGGAGATAGAGTTTGAAAAAGCAGGGAAGTCAGTTGAGACAAGGAAGAAATAAAATGGATTTATTATTAAGTATCGGCATATTTTTTTTGGTAATCTCTGTATTTGCAATCTTAGGGTTTGCAATTTTCTTGCTTATCCTATGGTTAGCAATGATTATTGATTGTGTTCAGAAGAATTTTAAAAAAGATATAGACAAAGTTGTATGGATTTTGCTTTTGATTTTCATTCCAGTTTTAGCAGCGGTTTTCTATTACTTTATTGTATTTAGAAAGGGTTTAAATAAGAAGAAAAAGAAAAAATGAATCCCCCCCTTTATTCAGCTTTAATTTCTGCTTTAATTGTCAGTTTAATTTCTTTAGTAGGCATATTCTTTATCTTCTTTAAAAAGAAGAAAATTAAGAATATTATATCCATTCTTGTAGCATTCGCTATTGGTGCGATGATTGGAAACGCTTTTTTTCATATAATTCCTGAATCGTTGAATGAGCTTGAACCTTTAAGTATGTCATTAATTTTGGTTTTAAGTTTTCTTTTATTTTTTGTTATAGAAAAAGCAATTCATTGGCGTCATTGCCACGATGAGAACTGTGATGAACACTTCCACAAACCTTTTTCATATCTTAATTTAATAGGGGATGGAGTGCATAACTTTTTAGATGGGGTTTTAATTGGAGTTTCTTATATTGTCAGCTTTCCAGTAGGGATAGCAACAACAATTGCCATAATAAGCCACGAAATTCCTCAGGAATTAGGAGATTTTGCTGTATTGCTATACGGTGGATTTTCCAAGCTAAAGGCTTTAATGTTTAATTTTTTATCCGCTTCTCTTGCAATACTGGGGGTAATATTTGCATTTTTAGGATTGGCTAAATTTAATATCTATGCTCTTCCATTAGTTGCCGGGAGTTTAATTTATTTATCTATGTCTGATTTGATTCCTGAGTTGCATAAAGAAAAAGATTTGAAGAAATCAATAATTTCTTTTGTTTTCATTATTCTCGGGCTATTGATAATGTATTTGTTTAAGATTTTTCTTGGAGAGTGAAAGTTGTCTAGAACAATTAATTATTTAAAATAAGGAATTTTTAAAGATTAATGTCAGATTGTATCTTCTGCAAAATTGCAAATGGAGGGATAAAAAGCGAGAGGATTTATGAGAATGAAAGCTTTTTTTCTATCTTTGACGCGCATCCTAAAGTTGAAGGGCATGCTTTAGTTATAAGCAAGAGGCACCTTGGAACTATCTTAGATATGCCTGACAGCTTGGCTCCTGAACTATTAAACTGCATTAAGAAAACAGCGCTTAAGCTGATGGATAAATACAAGGCAGAGGGATTTAATGTTGGGAACAATAATTTTGAATCTGCTGGGCAGATTGTTCAGCATCTACATTTTCATATTCTGCCAAGAAAAAAGGGCGATGGATTTATGGCGTTTGGATGATAAAATGCCCTTTTGATTAAATATTTTTTAATGGCATCTGCGCCTTTCTCTGAATTTGTAAGATTTATATATGCAAAAAGATTAATTTAATTATGGTGAAAACAACAATAGGATATATATTTCACGGACTGAAGTTAAGCGATGAAGACAAAGATTTTATCCGGCTTGCAAAGAAAAAAAACATTAATTTTTTGTTATTTAACCTTTCTGAGGAAATTTCAGAAAAAGAAATTGAGAAAAAAGCAAAGAAATGTGATTTAATATTTAACAATACCGCAGGCTATTTAGCATTAGAATTATTAAAAACATTTGAAGAACTTGGAGTAAAGACTATTGATAAGTCCAAGGTATTTTATTACACAGAAGACAAATGGATGTTTTATTTGAAATGCAAAGAGCATAACATCCCTACCCCTGATACAATCCTTCTTCCAGTTAATCTTAATGCAGCCAAAGCAGACTTGGAAAAGTTCAACAATTGGCCGGTTATTTTAAAGAGAGTTAATGGAGAGCAGGGGGAGTTTGTTGAAAAAGCAGATAATAAAAAGCAGGCAGTAGAACTGATAAAAAAATTCTGGGAAAACGGGAAAGAAAAGCTTCCGATAATAGCCCAGGAATTTGTCAAGTCCCCTTCTTACAGATTAACAATAGTTGACGGGAAGATAGTGCAGACTGCTCTAAAGGATGGGCATGGGTGGAAAGCAACTGCAGTATATGCTGAAAAAGTGGGCAAATTCCAGCCAGATTCAAAGCTGATAGATTTGGCAAAAAGAATAACAAAAATATCCGGGATAAAAATATGCGGATTAGATTTTTTAAAGAAAGGAGATAATTGGCTTGTTGTGGATATAAATGCAGAGCCCTCCTTTGAGTTTTTTGAAGATGAAATGGAGAAACTTATCGGAATTGTTTTGGACTTTTTAAAAAAATATGCGAAACCTACCTATGCAGGTTCATGACATTTGTCACCATCTATTTATGAGTAATTTGGTTCACTTCGTTCACCATTAATTACTCAAAACTGGCTACGCCAAGTTTTTCGTTTAATTAAATATCCAGTGAAGAAATTTGACAGCGTCGATTTATGAACAGATGAATTTAAGCAGCTTCTTGCGGGTTAATTATGGTTTTACCAATGACATATATCATAGTCTTATACCGAAACCTACTTCCCCGGGTAAATCCGCTTAAATTTGGTTATTTTTTTCAACTGGATATCTGAAAAAATAAGCCCTTCTTTGCCGAAAATTTCCTTGATAATTTCATGTTGGGAAACTATTGCAGAATAGCAAATCAGGTCTTTTTGGTCTCTATAAGGACTGCAAAATGCAACAAAAAAAAGATTTTCAAATGCCCTAGACAGAATTAATGACTTCAGCAATTTTAACTCTTTTTTTCTGTGCTCTTTTGTATACGCTTTTTTTTCGTAAGCCCACTGGGCAGGGCAAAAAACAATCTGGGCTCCCGCTTTCTTCATCTTCTGGAAAATCTCTGGGAAAGCCAAGTCCCAGCAAATTGCAATTCCTATTTTGCCAAAATCAGTTTTGAATATATGGACTTCTTTTCCAGGATTAACCATTTTTTCTGCATACAATTTTATCTTTTTGTATTTGCCTCTTATTTTCCCTTCTCTGTCTATCAATATTGAAGTATTGTAAATTTTAGAGCCAAATAGAAAATCTTCAGTTATAATGCACCAGATTTTATTCTTTCTGCATGCTTCTCTAATTTCTTTTAAAAAATGGTGGCTAAAATCAAGATATTTCTCCTTCAGCATGCAAGTTTCAGGAAAACACACAATATCTGCTTTTTTTTCTTTTGCCTTTTTAATAAAATAGATTATCTTTTCCAGATTATGCTCTGTATCCAAATCAAAGTACTTTATTTGTGCAAGAGCAATTCTCGGCTTTGTTTTCATTTTAAATTCTTCCTGAATTTTAAAGGCAAAAAACTTCCTATTTTTTTCATTCTGTCCTCTTTTTACTCTTAAGAATATCCTTGTATTTAAATATATTTTTAGGTAGTAAAATGGTGGGAGGGGGAGAAAGAGAGGGGGAGGATTTATGGCGTTTGGACAATCCCCCCGCTTTTATGATTGTTGTTTAGCTTTATTCGGATGTACACTATTACAGAAGAGAAAATCCCTGCACTATCAGTTAGGATATCATTAATATTAGCATCTCTTAAGGGAACAAACATCTGATGAAATTCATCAAGAATTGCGTAAACTATGGCTATTGCAATAATTAACAGCAAAGTCCGGCAATTATCAATTTTTTCATTATTTAATGAGAAGGCAAGAAAAAAACTAAATAGGAAGAATACAATGAAATGGTAAGCAATAGAAAGCCATGGAATGCTCGCCACCCCTCTGGCTCCTGGGAGAGAAGAAAAGTAGAATATCTCTATCGCAAGCAAGAGAGAAAGCGCAGAGGAGAATCTTTTGTTATATATCCCCTTCAAGATTTTGTCAATCACCATTTTTTATTTTTTAAAGATGTCTCTGGAGAGAGTTTAACTCCCGACCCCTGCCTTGCTCAAGTTGATTATCCTTTTCTTGATTTCAACTTCATGAGAGCAGTGCTCTGACGCTGAGCTACAGAGACGAAATTACAAGATATAGATGCTTTAAAAAATTTGAGGTAGGGGTAAATCCACCTTACCCCCCCTCCTTCTCTAGATACCTTTAAATATAATCTATTTTTAGAATGGTTAAGGATAAAAAAATGGAAAAGGAGAGCACTTTTATGTATGATGAAGACTTAGATAGGCTAATGATATTCAATAATATTGGGGATGACGAAAAAGTTTACGGCAGTGTAAATATTCTTAATTTAATTTTAGACATTACTACAAAAAACAGGATTGCAAATATAGAGATAAGGAATGTTTCTGACTATCTAAAATCAATAGAAAAAGACCCAAGTATTCTCAAAATGCTGAATAGTGCTAAAATAAATGTAATGCAAGTTAGGGGCGGATTTCTTATACAAATCGTGCTGGTTGGCTTAAATAAAATAGAAAAAATTCCTTATACTATTCCTACTGAAGAGAAAATATTAATTACCGCTTAAATTTTTTAAACCTATGGTCAAGACTTCTTTTGTATTCTACTAAATGAATTATTAACAACATATTTTCTTTTGGTATAGTTCCTATGGAAATTGTTGTATTATTACTTATTTTGTAAAAAAGCTCATATCCTAAATCGCCTTTTTTCAATTCCTCTATTTCTATAGCAGACACTTTGTCAAACTGCGGAAAAACCTCACTAAATTTGTCCTCAGAGATTCCTTTTCTCAATAATCCCATTTTATACCAATCTGTAAAAATAAGCCGCTTGTTTTTAATCTTCTCTTGAATCATCCTGCTTATTTCTTGTTTATCTGTTATTGTTTTCACTTCTTTTTCGTTTGGCATGAAAAATAAAACAAACAAGGTAATATAAACTTTATTTAATCAGTTATATACCTAAAAAAAGGCAGTATATCGGCTCTCTATCCAAAGCAAAACTTAAAAACACTTTTAACTTCTAATTAACATGGCTGTTGTAGAAGAATTTGCAAGTAAT
>JAHIEH010000015.1 GCA_018901675.1 Nanobdellota archaeon | reverse complement strand
GGGAGACATGCTATTTTCGCAAAATTAGAAGAGTTAGAATGTGATTTTAAGTGTAAAGAAGAGGAAATATACCTGAATATAAAAAATTACTGCGACAGTTATGGCAGTATTTCAGACAAAGAATTATTAAATATTTTCAATAACCTCACCCAAAACCAAGGTAAATAAAATGAACTGTAAAAATTTTATAAAAATATTACTGGCATCCGCAGTCATTGTTAATTCAACTGGCTGTGCAACAACTTATATAAAAAGTTTAGAAAACATTGTAAAAGAAGACCATAGAATAGTCCGTGCAGAACACCAAAAAGTGCAAAAACAGGAAAAAGTCCCCTTCCAACATATTGATACTCACCTGAATATTTCAGAAAAAAGAAAAATCAATCTTGAATTATATCTTTCAGAACAGCCATTTACAAATATTATTTTGCTTCCTACAATTGGAGAACCAGCATCATCTTTAAATGAATTCTCTTCTGAAATGGCATCTTTTGGGCACAATCTCTATGTATTGGATATTGAAGGTTTTGGGGAGAGTACAGGAGAAAGAGGGAAAATTGAATTTGACAAAATCCATCAGGATATTTCAAAAACAATTGAATATATAAAAACTAAAAATAACAAAAAAATTGTTTTAGCAGGGACAAGTATTGGCTCAGAATATACTTTATCTTATTTATGCGATGGAAAATGCAAAAAAGAAATTGATGCCGCTGTGTTGCATACGCTTTATGCGCCTTATTTAGATGCTAGTGGTGCGAATTATAAAGCTGGAATTGCCAAGAATCGCATTACTGGTTCTTTAATTAGTCTTTTTGCAGGAAAAGATTTGGATATACTTAATCGTTTGGGCGGAGAAAATTTTTACAATGATGGAAAACAGATAAATCAAATTTTAGATGATGAAAATTATGTTAACAGGATAAATACAAAATGTTATTTAAGATTTCTTAGATACAAACCTGAAAATTCTTTAAGCTCTTACAAGGGGGATCTTCTTTTTATTGTTTCAAAAGATGATAAAATGATATCTTTTGAACGCAGTATGAATATTTACACTTATTTAAAATCACAGAATCCGAACACTGCACTATATATCCCACAGGGAAAAGACAGGAACAACGAAGTCCCTCACATGGCTTTTGACACAAATTATAAAGAAATATCTGAACAAATAAATCTTTTTTTAAGGAATAAATTAAATTCAAAATGAAACCAGATATAAAAAAGTATGATAAATGGACAGGCGAGAATATGAGAAGATTTGATAATTGGGCAGAATCTTATGATAATTCCATATTAAATCCGGTTTTTGCATATGCACATTATAAGGTGATTAATTCTCTTTCTCCAGACGATAGGAAAATCTTAGATATCGGTTGTGGAACAGGAAAATTGCTTTCAAAAGTATATGCTCTTGATAAAAAGAGAGAATTAGTAGGGATTGATTTTTCAGAAGATATGATAAAAATCGCAAAACAAAAAAGAGGCGGTCATATTGATTATTTAGTTGCAGATTCTTCTGCCCTTCCATTCAAAGACAATTATTTTGATGCCATCGTCAATACCTTTTCATTTCACCATTATATCCAACAAGAAAAAGTTTTAGGTGAGATGAACCGCGTTTTAAAACCAAAAGGAAAATTGTGCATAGTAGACCATAGTTTTAGTCACCCTCCCGGATTAATCTATTTAATGTCACCAATTTTAAATTTGCTTGAAGGGCCAGTTAAAATAAACAAAAGAGGAGAGATGAAAAAAATGCTTAAAGAACAAGGGTTTTCTGTATTATCCTCAAGAAGTTTCACTTTAATCGGAACATTGTATAAATGCGAAAAGATTTAAAAATAAATATCCAATTTAGTTTAACATGAACCAAAAAAATCTTATTAAAACATTATTGGCATGCGGATTAGCCATTGGCAGTATGCAAAATGTTTATCCTGAACCACGACCAAACCAAGAAGATACAGTGATTGATCAGGAATATAAACAAAAGAATCCTGAAAAAGTTCTTAAAGACAGTTTATTTAATCATGAAAAACAAGATATTCAGAGGGGAAGCTCATTAGAGAAAAAATTAATTGATTACTCTGTCAATCCATCCAAAGAGTTCTTATTGAATAAACATATCCCGGAAATTTTAAATAATTATAAAGGGAGAGATAAACAAGAATTATTAGAAAAATATTCGATTATGTGGGATTATGGAATTGATACTACTTATTGGGTTATTGAAGATATGAGGGGAAAATCTGGAGATTCACAGAGAAAAATTGAGCATTTTGGATTTAAAAAATATCTTGAAGATAACTTGATAGATAAAATCACCAGCCTGGATTATTCTTTAGAACTCTATATTCAGGGGCAAAAACCAGATACAGAAAAACTCCGTGAATTCGCAACAATACTGCAAAAAATTAAACAGACTTCTGCTGATAAATCTCCCATACCCATATTAAGAAGTAATCCTGTAGATTATATGTCTAAAGAATGCATAAACACTAAAACACACTGGCTAGATGTTGCTGTTGAAAATGATTTAAAAATGCTGAATTCTAAAGACAAATTTTCAAATTATAAAGATTTGATTCAAAATGTATATTCTTCAGAACAATATCAAAAATATCTAAAAGAGGTTATAGAAGTGAATAATTCGCACTTTAACGCAATAAAAAAGAGTATCCATGTCCCTTTCCTAAAAATATGGGCACGCCCATTTGTGTCTAAAGGAGTTTCCAAGGAAACTAAAAATGCAAGTGAATCTTTAAATAAACTCTGTGTATATTTAATCAATAATGCTTTTGAAACAAACTTTACAGGGGAATCTCTTTTAGAATAAATTTTAATCTGTAATGATTCCCAGATTCAGCTCTTTGTCGTAGTTTATTCTGGGATTAAGGAATTGGTGTTTGTATTGAGAATCATGACTTATTTTACCCCTATGTAAAACTTCTGCTTTGATTTTAGCAAAAGTTCCATTAGGAACCCTCTTTACTCTAACCGGATCTATTCTAGTTTTTCTTTTTGATTCATATTCTATATTAACTCTCTCTAATTCTTTATCATATTCTGTTTGCAATTTATTCATATCCAATCCCTTTAATTCAGATCCTTCTATTAATAATTGGTAATATGGGAGATTATTTTCCCCATTCATAGCAGGATGTAAAATAAATTCACTTATATCTGTTTTTAGATTTCTCATTGCTGAAACTACTTGATGCTCTGTTAATTTCTCACCAGTAATAGAGGAAAAATGTTTCCCTTTATCTAAAAAACATATTTCTGGAGTATTATCCCGAAATCCAGTTACTTTTATCCTATCATTGATGTTGTATCTATATAATCCTCCAGAAGTTGTCATCAAAAGAAAGTAAGCCTTATCTTTTTCTAATTGGTCTGCTGTTAAAACTTGTGGATTCTGCTTATTAATTTCATTATCAGGAATAAATTCAAAAAAAGTATGACCAATATCTAAAATTCCTGAATTTCCTTTATCTGTTATAGGAATTGTTATTCTCCCCTCACTAGCTAATATTCCTAAATCTCTTACCGGAACTTTTCCAAAATACTTATCAAATTGAGAGTAAAAAATTGATTGGCTTCCCCCTTTCCAACATCCAATAACAACAAGATTTTCCCAATAATCTTTTGGTAATAAATGCCCTGTTTCATTAACAATATTTTCTAATTCTTGGGCCCGATTAGGATTTGGTTTAAATCTTAATTTCCTTAATCTTTTCTGATCTTTTTCATCAATATTCTCAAAACTAATAGTCCCCTCTCTTACATCTCTTATTAAATTTTCTTTTCTCTCATCAGCTTTTCTAATCAAATTTAAAATTGTGCTTGAATTAGCTGTATTAATCATAGTTATATTTTGTTCTATTGAAGCCCTAATTAATGCATAATATCTTAAATTTTCATCTTCAATCTCATATATCTTTGCAGGAATAGCATAAAATAATTTATTTAAGAATGGTTGATTATCTCTCATCCATCCACTATAACTGCCAAAAGAATATTTTCCTATTTTTCCTTCTTTACTTGCTGAAGAAATAATCACTGTTGTTCCACCAGCTAAATTAGGGTGGTCAAGAATAGTATGATATGTCCAAGTTTGAAAACTATCTCTGTTCTCTTGTTTTGTTTGTCTTGTTATTGGAATATATTTTGGTTTATCTACTGTTCCACTAGTTTTAAGAAACATTAACGGTCTTTTTGGAAATAAGGCATTTGTATTTCCATTTATTACTTGTTCAATATAAGGTCTTAAATCTTCATAATCTCTAATTGGAATATTTTTTTGAAACTCCTGAATATTCCTTATTTCATTAAAATGATGTTCTTTACCAAAATCAGTGTCTTTATTTTTTTGAATTAATCCTAATAAATAATTTTCTTGAGATTTTAAAGGATCTTTTGCTAATTCTAAAAATTCATCTGCATTTGTGACCATATCCCTAAGAAAAAACTGCTGATGTTTACTAAGAAATTCTTTTCCTTTTTTTGACCCTAAAAATTTTTTCAATCTTTCCAATTTCATTTTTTAACTTATACCTCTCTCTAAGACTTTATTTGAATATTTATTAAATTGCCTCTCTTTTATTGTTATACCTAAACCAGATTCTGTTAATTTTCCAATCTTACCACCAATCGTAAGAGTAAGTTCCTCTTTTATAATGTCATTTTCTAAAAGAATATTCCCATATGAACCTTCTGCAAAAATAGGTTCAACACAATAAATTAAATGTCTTCCTGCTGCACTTAAGATTCCAGTTTCACCAACCATACAACCAACTTGACAATCGATACCATTATCTTTTGCTAATCTAGCAATCTTTAGTGAATCAATTAACCCTCCATTTTTTGAGATTCTTATATCAAATCCATTGCACATGTTGTATTTTATGAATTTTTCTGCTTCAGTAACGGTTCTTAAAGGTTCATCAAACATTATTGGAACAGCAGAGTTTTGTGTTAATTCTTTATAATCCTGTTGGCAATTATCTTTTAATGGGTCTTCAATATAACAAAGTCCATACTCTGCTAATAGGGGCATGATTTTTTGAGCTTGTTCTAAATCCCAACCAGAGTTTACGTCCCCCCGTATTCTCATCTCTTTTGAGGCTATTTCCTGCTCAAATTTCTTGTAAATTTTCTTTAATTTTCGTATGTCATTTTTCTGGCCTAATTTAATTTTAAAATCTTTTATTTTAACAATTCTCCCCATTTCTATCCTTTCTATTGCTCCTCTTATATTCCCAGAACCAATCACAGAACTATACGTAGTATTAATTTCGTTATTATCCGAAAACCCCAAATATTTTCCAATTTCGCTAATAGATTTATTAAAATATTTTCCATAGGCATCCAATAATGATAATTCTAAACAACATTTTGAGGAAGTCCCGACAAATTTAGAATCCCCTATCACCTCTTGTTGTTTTAATACATTCACTAATTCCTCTAAGGATTCAGGACTTACATTGCCTAAACTATTTAAATAAAAATTAAAGCCAGATATAAACAAATCATGTGTTTCTCCTGTTACATACTCTCTTGGGATGCCTTCTCCCCACCCAACTGTTTCATCTTTTAAAGTTGTCTTACAAATAAAATTGTCTGTTTTATCTCGTTTAGCTTTACTATGTCCAAAACTCATATTAAAAGGAATCTCTAAATGGAATAATTCAACTTTTTTTATTTTCATTTTCTTTATCTTCTATTTTCGTTTACCACTAATTAATAAATACAATCACAAGTTTAGTTTTATATAATCTATTATAATAAAAAGGATATATCTGCATGGGGGGTATTAGTCCAATAATAGTCCCTTATTCATCAAGCTTAAAAATCCCTCTATACTTTAAAATATCTTCTTGAATTAGAGGAGTGTTAATAAAATAATATTTTTCCCTGCTTGACTTATATATATACATTTTATCATACTCTTCAAATTTTTTTGCTATCCCCCCTGTAACAATATCACTTTCATTATTATACTGCGAAACCACACAGGGAATAACGCCTATCTCTTTTTCTATCAACAATGGCAGATGTTTCTCCTCAACATGAGTTTCTCCAATAATATCAATAACTTTTCTTCCTTGTTTTAATTCTTTTTTAATCTTATTCACAACATAAATATCTTCGTTATACCAATTTATTTTAGAATAATCTTGAGTAATGCTGGCACGCTCTTCAAATTTTTTAGGGATGTCATAAGGCGGTTTTTCCCTTTTTCTTGCTTTATCTCTTAAAAATTCAAATAAATCCTTCCCCATAGCAGTAGAACCCGATAAAATTTTAACATCTTTACCTCCCATTCTTTTATCTTTTATAATATCTAGATAATCTAATATGCAAAATTCCTCTAAATAAGGCTTGACATATAAAAAACCAGTTTCAACAAAAAATTTTTCTTTGTCTATTTTTCCTGAAATGTATTCTTCAAGAGGCTTTTCATGTTCCTCATAAAATATCTCCATAATAATTGAATATTCTTCATTATCCTTAGAACTCCCGATAATCTCTTTTATTATCTCTTGTTTCCGTTTATGCCCTAATCTGCTGGGATGGACATCTCCTAATAATATGATTTTTTCTTTTTTTAACTGAGAATAAAATTCTTGTTCTGTTATCTGTTCTATTCCATATTTTTCAGGTTCTTTGAGTTTTACACTTAGATTATTGAAATAATTCTTTTCAATTTTATCAAGATAACTCTGGCTGTAAATAACAGGGTCAAACTCCTCATTTTTTCTAATCTCTAAATTAGAACAATTAGTTAAAGAAATTAATAATGTTAATCCGCTGGCTATTGTTTTTAAATCCTTCATTCTTATTTTTTTTCAAACAATTTAAATCTATTATCTATGCCCTTATTTTTGACCCATCGTAGTTTTTCTACCAATACCAACTTCTGGACTAACAGTGGCTTTCTCTATATATTCATTAGCTCTTCCAATGTCATCTATGCCTAATTCTTTTTTGCCAGTAAATGCCCTATAAGTAGTCTCCCCGACTCTAATTGGAGTTCTTATTATGCCTCTTATAGCACCTGTAACCAATCCAACTTCGGGTACGTCATTTTCTCTTGCTTTTTTGGTGTCCTCACTTATTGCTTGAGGTATTTGAAGAACTGACTCACCTATGTCTAATGCTCTTCTAGGTACATATGTTATTACTTTAACTGCTGTTACTAAACCCTCTTTTATACTTCTCATTGAAATCTCTGCTTGGGCTGTTAATGGATACATTACTGAAGATAGTGTAATCATTCCTGCTCCTACATATGGCAAAATCTTTTGTCTTAAATTCATTTTTATTATCCTCCGTTATATTTCTATAACTTTTAATTAAAAAATCATTATTCAAAAAGGTTTACTACTACTTTTCTCCAGTACTCCCTATTAGAAACTTTTAAATAATATAAAGAAAACTAAAGAATATGAAACTTTCAAACAAAATCAGAAAAAGTTTAATGATTTTTCTTATCCCTTATATGCTTGGAGTTGGAGGTTTAAAGGCAGAAACAACTAAAAATGAAGACAATTTTCCTTTAGATATTGGGGGATATAAGGCAGAAACAACTGAAAATGAAGACAATTTTCCTTTAGATATTGGGGGATATAAGGCCGAAACAACTAAAAATGAAGACAATCTTCCGTTAGAGCTTGGGAAATATGGGTATACAGTTAGGCTGGATAAAAAGGGGTGGGAGGATAAAATTGCTGGAAGGGTTGATTTTGAAATAAAAAAACAAGATAATGAATACCTTGTTGATCTAAAACTAAATTCCAGTGCAGTTGTATCCGCATTGGGTAAACTTGAAAATTATACACACAGCAAATTTTTCTATTCTCCAGAAACAAGCTCATACAGAAGCTTAGAGTGCATTGTCCAGGATAGGGTTAAACTTTTTCACTTTCTTTCCATACCTGGAATAACTTCTACAAAAAGAGAGTTCCATTTTAGTTATCCGCAGGATTCCCCACATAGCGACATATCTTTGAAAATGGGCAAAAAAAAATTGGAAGTGCCTTATAACACACAAGACCCCCTAACGATGACAGTCAATCTTCTCTCAATGGATCATGACATTACAGGAAATATTCTGCTTGGGAAAGTAAAAGGGCGTAATAAAAAAGAGCCAGAAGACATCTATGCAAATATAACAAGAGAAGATGACAATGGGTATAGTGCAGAGCTTACTTTTCCAGAGGACACAATTATGGATGATAAATCGTCGTTCAAAATTCATTATAAGCTAAAAGAAAATGGAAAAATAGAATTGGAAAGACTTGATCTCTTCGTCAAGAAAAATGTTAATTGCTGGGCAATTGCAACTTTTGACAATTCGCCAAAATAAGGTTAAACATCATAAAGGGTTTTTATCTCATTATTCCCTCTAGAAAAATGATTTACTCTCTTAGGTTTAAAAAATTTAAAAGTATAAAAATGAAAAACCTTGAACTAACTTTAAAAGAGCAAGATATTGCCCATATGCCCGTATTAGCACAAGTAAATGGTTTAGTCGGAGCAGGAGCTTCACAGATAAGTAATTTGTTTGAGCACAGCACTCGTGGGGAATTATTCTATTCAATTTTGTGGGCAACCATACCATTAATAATTGGGTTTGGCCTTGCCAAATCAATTTTTCAGCCATATTATGAAAAAATGAAAAGTTCTTTTTCAAAAGGCGAACAGAACCAAAAGCTGAAAATTGAATGTTATCATTACAACCCTCAAAACGAAACTCTTGATGAATTTGTAAAAAGATACTCTTCTAAATATCTGTAGAAAAAGAGTTTTATAATCCTATTTTTTTTCAATTTTATAACTTCTAGGGCAAACAAATTGGTATCCTTTAAATTCAAGTTCCCAGTTAATTTGGCTTCTTTTCTCATAACCATAAGGACATTTTTCTTCAGCACACATAACAAGAATATCCCCCCCAATAACCCTGCTATCAACTACTTTATCACATTCCACTTTCTTACACACTTCTTCTAAACCCTCGTTTCCCATAGAAATAAGATAAAGCTTTTGTTTAAAAATATAATTAGATTAGAACACTTATATTCTAACTCCAAGTATTAAGTCCCTTTTCCCAGTCAAAAAATCCTTTTATTAATCTATTTAGGATTTTTAGAGGTTCAGAAATGCGAAAAGCATGCCTTTGCATGCAAATGTAAAAGCATTTCTAATCTAAATAAATTAGAACTCGTTATTGCTCGTTATGTTACATAATCTATTAACTTATAAACAAGTATAACTATTAATAAATAATATCAATCTGCGAACAAAGTAAGCAGGAAATTCTGCTGAATGATATGTATATTTCACCGGTTTATTTTATTCAAAGAAAACCTTTTACTAATTCAATAATCTGACCCAATGATCCTCTAAATCAACCTCTATGTTCAATTCATCTTTTTTATCATACAATCTTTGGACAATTCCTTTAACTCTATTATTATCCCCTTTGCTCATTCTGACTTTATAAATTCCGTTTTCTCTTGCATATTCTAATAGATTTTTTGCTTGTGCAGTTCCATAACCTTTTTCACGTTCTTCATTTTTAATATAATGATGAAAAACCTGCCAATTTTTTATTTTATCTTCCATATGCTCTTGAAAGGCAATATGCCCAATAAAATCTAAAGGAGTTTCAATTATTTTATTCGGTAGATAACTAAGCATAACTTCATAACCTCGGTCTTTAAACTCCGAAATATGGTTGACTATTTCTTGCTTTGGCAAAGAGAGCAAATCTCGGTTCATCATCTCAAAATCTGAGCCTTTGTCTACTTGTGAGAACATTCCTATTACATATTCTATGGCTTTTCCATGATATTGATTTTTCTCATCTCTGAAAACAAGCAAATTATTAAGGATATTATCCTGATTTTTTCTTTTGCCTTTAATCGATTCCATATTACCGCTACTTTTGAGCTGTTTATAAATTTTACTTTAAAGGCTGAAGGGTAAACTCTGATATATGGGAAATAATGAACTACTAATCATATAAATCTTTTTAAAATAAGAAAATTTAATAAAAAAAATGGATATGGAAGAAATACAAAAAAATATTACATTACCCACATATACAGAAAAAAAAATAGGTGGCGCATTTAATTTATATGTTTCTCGATTTCATAATCCTGGTAAGCTCTTTCTGCATAAGATAATTTTTTACCAGTGTCAAGATTGTAAAAATATAGGTGCTGAATTTCAAATAGGGACTAATGAAAAAGATGATACATGGCTACCAATGGGTCGCGGTTTAAGAATATTAACTAAAAAATTAATTGATGTAAATTACGAAGACCATTTAGTTTGTTGTATTGATTCTTCACCAAATTTAATTCCATATAGGGTAAATGATAAAGATGTAATCAAGGAAGATGAGAGGGAAGGTTCAAGCGAAGACCTTTTTTATCATATTATCAATAATAAGGGAAGAGAGAATATCAATTCATGTTTCAAGAACTCATCAATTAAATTAATTTTTGATGAGATAGTTTATGACCAGATTAGGAAAAATCTTAATTCTTAATCTCTTGTAACACAAACTCCGGTTTTGCAATAATCTCTCTTTCATTAACCTTATGGTATATCCCTACAAACTTCTCTCCAGAAAAAACAGCAAATTTGTCATTTTTAATTTCAACTCCCTCCTTTAAATCTTCCTCAAATAAAGGTTTCCCAGTTAATAATTTTTTAACAGATTCTTCTTTAACCTGCACGCAAGAAAACAGCTGTTTAATCGCTTCTTCTGCAGGAATAAGAATTTTTCTTAATGCTTCTTCATGCCCTTTTCTATATTCTTCAACTGCTTTTTCAAACTCATACCAATCTACACAAGGATATTTTTTATCATTTTCTTTGAAAATTCCTGCTCTTACTCTTCTTAATTCAAGCATATGCGCCCCTATTCCAAGCTCTTTTCCCAAATCATCCATCAACTTTCTAATATAAGTTCCTCCCTGAACCTCTGCATGGAATAAAATGTCTTTCCCATCTTTTTCTAAAAGATTAAAACTCTTTATCTCCCTTTCTCTCTCCTGCCTTTTAACTCTGGATTTTACAGGGGGAGTTTGCTTTATTTTTCCTAAAAACTTTTCTTCAATTACCTTTTTTATTTTTTCAATAGGCAAATCTTCATGAATTCTCATAACCCCAATATACTCTTTGTCTTCTCCAAGAAAAAATCCAGTCAGCTTGCAAGCTCTGTTCAATGCAATCGGCAGAACTCCTGTAACTTTTGGGTCAAGAGTCCCAAAATGTGATGTTTTTCTTATTCCCAACTCACTTAATTTTTTTCTAACAAAATCTGAGATATCAAAACTAGTGGGGTCTGACGGCTTGTCAATATTTATCATTGAAAATTCAAGGAGCTGTTTGAGGGGTTTTTTTTCTATCATAAAAGTTATAGAAATAACGAGTTTTTATATTTTTCAAGGCAGACAGACTACAACAAATTTAATATAGTCAGAAGACTCATATTTTATATGTATGAAAAGGAATTAATCGCTTTATCAAAATCAGGTGCAAGATACCTTGTAATCGGGGCTGTGGCTATGAGCCTACAAGGGTATGTAAGAGCAACAGCAGATTTGGATATAACTCCCGATTTGGAAAAAGGAAACTTAGAAAAAATGATATCTATTATAGAAAATTTAGGATATAAACCGAGGGTTCCAGTAAGTGCGATAGAATTATTAGACCCTAAGAAAAGAGAAGAATGGTATAAGGAAAAGAATATGAAAGTTTTTTCTTTTTATCATCCTAAAAATGTTTTAAAAACAATAGACCTAATGATTTACCATCCAATTAACTTTGAGAATTGTTTTAAAAGAAAGACTCTCATAAAGATAAAAGATTACAATGTTTATGTTGCTTCAATAAAAGATTTATTAAATATGAAAATAAAAGCGGGTAGACCTCAAGATAAGGTAGATGTTTTATTCCTGAAAAGATTAAAATACAAAAATGATAAATAAAAAACATTATACCCAAATTGCTAAAATTGATGCGTATATAGAAAATTGTTTGCATTTAACACCAGAACAAAGATTGCATTATGCAGGAAGATTGCTTAAATTTTCTTATAGATATATGACTCCAGAAGGAAGAAAGGCTTTTAACAGATTTAAAAGTTCAATTCTTGAGAAAAAAGTGGGCTAATTATCTTTATCTTTAAGCTTCTGCTCTTTTTCACTCTCCCATCTTTTTTTTAGACTCCATTTTCCCTTCTTGCTTTCAATGATGATAAATATTCTTCTAGTGGAGGTAATTCTGCTATATCCTCTTCTCTTAACAATTTTGATACCCATCTTCTTTCACAGTGTTCACACACATCTTTTATATTTCTCCCGGAAATTTCTCCAGATTCCTGTGCTAATTTTTCTAAATTTGCATCACTCAATTGTTTTGCATAATTTCTAAATATACCTATCCTTTCTTCTAAATTTGGTAAATGGAAATAGATACTCACATCAAATCTGCTTATTAAGGCAGAATCCAAATCCTGTTTCCTATTTGTAGCCCCAATTAAAATAGTTTTGTCATTTGGTTTAAAACCATCAATTTTCCTAAGTAATACGGATAATACTCTTCTTGTTGCTTCATGAATCCCTCCTTCTCTTGATGTTGCCAGAGAATCAATTTCATCCAAAAATATTAATGAATTTTCTAAATCACTGCAAGCATCAAAAACTTCAGCAAGATTTCTCTCACTTTCACCATACCATTTAGTCATTATACTTTCAACAGGAACATATACCATTGGACTGTTAGATTCACCTGCAATTATGCGTGCACTTGTTGTCTTCCCAGTTCCAGGTGGTCCTTCAAATAAAATAGCTTTAGGTCTGATGGTTTCATATTTTTTCCTTGTTCCTTTAGCAATTTGTTCATAACCCTCTGGATGTTGTAATGGTAGAAGAACAGTATCTCTTATTTCTTGCTTGACATTTTCGTATCCTGCAATATAATCCCAGTTAAACCCATCATTAGAATCGTAAATTGTTAAACCAAGTTCAAGCAATCTTTGTCTGGGGGATACTCTTTCTTTTACTGAATTGCTTATCTTATATGCTTGCAAAACTGCATCAATCTCTTCACTTGTTAAATCCCCACTTTTGTGTAAATCAACCCTTCCAAATGTAGGATTAATATAAACTCTCGTTTTACCATATATTAATTCTAAACCTCCCATATTTTTTTTGACTTCCATTTGTCCAATTGTTGTTACAAAAGCATTAACAACATGGTATAAATCAGCATCTTTACTGATTGGGAAGTCAACAGAAATATCTTTCCCCTCTACGCAAATTTTAGCTCCGGGAAGTTCTACTCCATCAAATTGTTTAACATATTCGTCTATCCCTGTTTCGATTAATGCTTTGGCCTGATGGTATAGTAGAGTACTCATATTGAAAACAATCTATGGAATCTTTATAAATATTACTCCTTTTAAATTGATACAACCCCCTTTCTTTAACACTCGCCAACAAAAATTTTGCGGACGCAATTTTATTCCACTCTAAAAAATTCTTTTATGTCTATATTATTAATCTCAATTACAAATTCTTTTAACTTTGCAAGCAAAAAATTAGGGGAGAGCACTTCAATACCCCCGGCATTTAACAATAATGCTAATTAAATCTATCCTCTTCCAACATTTTCAAAGTATCTTTACTTTTCCTTCCCCTCTTCCTTCTTCCTCTTCTTTATCTCTCTCATCTCCTTCATCTTTTCAGTTGCATAGCTGAAAGCAGTTGATTTCATGTCTAAATGCATCAGCATAAACTCTTTTGTTGCAATTCTCTGCTTTTTTCCACATTCTCTCAGCATCCATCCTGCAGATTTATGAACATAAACATCTTCATCATAAACAAGTTTTTCTGCAAGCCGAAAAGTTAATTCAATTTTTCCTTTTCTTATTAATTGAATTGTAGAAACCATAGAGGTTCTTCTTTCCCACGGATTTCTTGACAAAGACATTTCTTTAATTTCCGTCATTAAGCTTAAATCCTTAAGTAAAATCTCCCCAAAAATATGGCTGGAAATTTCGTCAACATGATCCCATGTTTTGGCTTTGCTTAATCTCTGCCTTAAAAACTTCCAGGTTTCATGGTTGAATTGTTTTTTGTAGTTCTCAAGAATAAACAATCCCAAGGACATTTCTTCATGATTTCCTGAATTCCACAACTCCTCAAAAAGGTTGTAAGCATTATAAATTCCAAGATTTTTGTATTCTTTCGCGATTTTTCTAAGCTCAGGAACCCTAATTCCATAGAATTCATAAGGCGATTTAAGGTATTTTTTAGATTGTTTGGCAAATCCCTCATTAGCCACTGATTTCAGTTTTAACCTTATCCCCTCTATTTCTTCCATTTTTTATTTATCTCTCAAAAATGGGAGAATAGAAAATTTCTTGTTTTCTTTTTCTTCCATGTTAACCTCTTTTTAGAAAACCCTTAAATATTTTACTTCTGCAACGCTTTTCTTCTCTGGTGTTTTGGCTGTCTCATATCCATCTTAGATTCATGTTTGATTTTCTTACCAGCAATTTTTTCAAGCTCTTTTCCTGCTTCAACAACAGAAGCTTTTTT
>JAHIEH010000014.1 GCA_018901675.1 Nanobdellota archaeon | reverse complement strand
GAACATAAATATAACTATTTAGAGATTGAACATTAATGGGATTTTGTTTTTGTTCTGGTGTTTTAACTGGCTCTTTCATCAATTCTTTTAATGATTTTCCCATGAATTGGTCTGGAATGTTATATTTCATTTTTTTACTCCCTTGTGAATTTTTTATAAGTACTTAATGCAGTATTTACCATTAATTTGGTTAAGTCTTCTCCTTTGTTAACATAAAATACAGGCATATTCCAAGATTCTAAATCTCTTGAAAATTGTGTTTTTCTCCCAATCTGTATATGAGCAAAATAACTTTTCTCAGCTAGATTTTTAAAATCTGCTTTTTCAGAATCCCAATTTCCTATTTCTCCGTCTGAAATGCTTAAAGCAAAACTTTCTCTTCCTGATAAAGCCCGAGTAAGTGTTTTTGCATCTAAATTAGTATTTCCAAATTCAGGAGCCAAAGCAAGCTTTCTAACAGCATCAATTCCTTGATAGTCTGATTCTTTGTATCTTGTTTGGTTAGAAAATAATGACAAGCCATGATTTATGTATTGTGATATTCCTTGCATTTGCAGAAAATTTTCTATTCCATAAAATCCCAATAAAGCATAATGATATTTGCTGTTGTCGCCCCAAGGTATAAATTGAGTATTTCCCTTATTTCCGTTTATTCCTTGAGCCATGCTTCCTGAATTATCCAAGACAACTAATTTAAAATCAGGAAAGCTTTTTCTCTGTATTTTTGACCTTGATTGGACTGTTAAGGGCTCTTTTGCATATCCGAATTCCAATCCTTGGTCTGTCAAAATTAATTTAGAGGTTTTTATTTTAGCAATATCGTCTTTTTCCTTGTCAAAAGCTCTAAAAGTTAATGGCGAAATATTTAAGCTTTGCTCGCGAGTCATTGCTTCTACATTTACAGGTATTGCTCTTGCTAATCTTCTATATAAAGCATCTAACTGCTCATAACTTGTTATGTTTGTTGATTGTCTTTCTCTGTTAGAATATCTTCCATAAGCTATTTTTTCTTTTCCATCTCTTGTTCCTAATTTTTGTTCAATTCCATTCCCAGTTTGTTTTTTCTCCTGCCCTTGTCCTTGCCCTTCTTGTGAATAAGCAGATAATCTTTCACTTGGCGGAGAAGATTCTAACAAGTCAGCCATATTCTTTGCAAATATTCCCGCCATTCTGCTCCAATCTGGCTTGTTGAATAGCATTGATGTTCCTTCTTGTGTTAAATGAATATTTTCAGGCAGGTTTAATTCTGAAATTGTTTTTCTTACAGCTTGTTCAATTCTTTTATCATTTGAATAGTGCCTTTTTAGCAATGCTTTATCTAAATTATCCCCAAACAAATGCATATTCAGTTTTACAAATGCTTCATAAACAGGAGAAACTCTTTTTTCCTTTTCTCTTGCTAATGACATTTCATTATCCCAAAATAATGTCTGACCTGGAGAATCACCTTTATATTCTTTGCATCTTGGATTTATCATCAAATCTTCAAAAGCATTAGCCATATACCCTGCATTTCCTTGTTTGTCAGAAGGCAGTGCTGATTTTACTGCTTCTAATATTTTATCATGATTATAGGTATCATAAGGGCATCCTTTTTCAGAGCCATAGGGCAATTGCCAGTGTGCAATTTCATGAGAAGCTATATCAGAGACTAGAACTTCCAACCCATCTGAAATTTTCTTTTTTCTTGCATATGCTGATTGCCTTTTGTCATGAATAGGATTAAAGCCTGTCCTCAAATCTATTTTTATATTCCAATTTTTAGGGTCTATAGAAGCAGAAACATTATGTTCTGTTTCATCATATTCATTTATTTTTAATGTTCCATTGACTAAGCCAAGTCTGTTTTTCTCTTGATTCAACTTTTGTTCAATTTCCTGTGTTTTTGTTTTCATAAAAATCTCCTGATTTTTAGGACTCTCAAAAATTTTATTTTTGAAGTTGCCATTTTAAATATTATTATAGTTTAATTTATTTTTGCGCAACTGCGCCTTTAGCGAGCCTTACAGCACGTACCCCGAGATGGGAATAACTATCCGAAGGATCCCTGTAGCAATAGAGGTCAGCCCTATCCGAGTTGGCATCGAACCTCGAGACAGAATTATTATCTAAATTTGGAGCCCAATAATAAAGCTGGCCTTTTTTAATATTTGCTCTTGGCATTCCTTGTTCAGTTGCATTATCAATCCATTTATCAAAATCAATTCCAGGAGTTTTATCTAGATTTAAATAATCCTTTAAAACTTCAGAATACTGCGGGATTAATACTCCATTTTGCAGAATATGATTAGAGTTTAAGTAAACAATATTTTCTTCATTTATCTCTTTTGTTTTAAAATCTCCGTCTATCCACTCTGACCTCCAAGAAGCTCTTATTTGGATTATTTCATTTAGAATATTTTCCAATTCTTTTGAATCAATTTTATCTCCTTTGGCATTAAAAGCTTTTCCAGATTTTAAGAGCTTTAAAAAATCTACAAACTGCCTTAGATTTGCAGTTCTGCCTCCCAGCAAAGAGTTTATTGTTAATGCCTGCTTCCAATTCATATCCCCTGCATATCCTCTTCTATTTTCTTCTGTAGCTGTATTTGTTAAATCCAAGCCAAGAGTTTTTCCCGCCTGCATAACATCTGCATTTGCTCCAAGCCTGTACTTGCAAACCAATAAGTCAGGATAAGACATTTCTCTATAGTCCTTTGCTTCAAGAAGAACATAATCTTCAGGATTTTTTAATTCTGGATTGTATCCATTTGTTTTGGGTTTTTCTCCACTGCCTTTCCCTTCTTCCTTCATCAATTCTTTTAATGATTTTCCCATGAATTGGTCTGGAATGTTATATTTCATTTTTTGCCTCCTGAATTTTGTTCGTTTGCGCTTTTAGCGAGCATCACAGCACGTACCCCGAGATAGGAATCACTATATGAAGGATCCCTGTAGCAATCGAGGCCAGTCCTAGCAGAGTAGGCATCGAACCTCGAGACTGCTCCATTAACAGGAGCCCAATAGTATAAATCCCCTTTACTCGTTTTAGCTAAAGGCAAACCATGAGTGGCATTAGAATCAAGCCATGCATCTAGTGAGATTCCAGGAGTTTTATTCTTTGCTAAACAATCAATTAATTTTTGCTTTGAAAATTCATATTTTCTGTT
>JAHIEH010000091.1 GCA_018901675.1 Nanobdellota archaeon | reverse complement strand
GCATGCGTATTTGAAAAAGAATTTGAAAAGACATGCAAAATGACAACACAAAAAGAGTGCCAGGACATGGGGGCTTTGCTTACAAGCAACAGCAGTTCTGCTGTTAAATTCTATGAAGGATTTTTATGCTCTGCTGAATCTCTTGGAACTAACTGCGGGCCTTCAGAAAAAACAACTTGTGTGGAAGGAAAAGATGAAGTTTATTTTTTAGATACTTGTGGCAATCTGGCAAATATTTATGATGCTTCAAAAATAAAAGATAAAAATTATTGGAGAGAGATTATTCAAAAATCAGACAGCTGCGGTGCTGGAAGCGGAAATGAAAACTCTGCTACTTGTGGAAGTTGCGATTATTTTTTAGGAAGCACCTGTAAAAAATATAAAGCAGGAGAAGACAAAGTAAAGCCAAATTACGGAGATAATATTTGCAGAGATTTAAGCTGTAAGTGGAAAGGTAAAACTTATAGTCATGGAGAAACATGGTGTGAAGGAGAAGGAACTTCAAAAATAACTCCGGAAAGTGTTCCTGAAAATGGAGCAGAAGGAGCAATTTTGGACAATTCAAAAGCAGATAATCTTCCTGGAACAAGATATTTTAGATTAGTATGTTATGACGGAGAAGTTACTTTAGAACCTTGTGCAGATTTCAGAGCGGAGATTTGCATTCAGGATGAGCTAAATGGATTTAAGACAGCAGCATGCAGAGTAAACAGATGGCAGGATTGCCTTGCACAAGATGATGAATTGGATTGCGGAAATACTGACAAAAGAGATTGCAAATGGATTGCTCTTAAAGGCAGTATTGCTGGGATTGACGCAGAAGAAGCCTGCATCCCAAAATATGCTCCTGGGCTTGACTTTTACACAATTGTGGGCTCAACAGCAGCAGTTGCACCGCAGCCATTTCAAGGAACACAAGCACAGCAAAGTGTTCAGGCAAATGCTCCTGCACAAATGGTGCAAGGGCAGGGGAGCGCAGAATCAATATGCGGGACGGCAAATGTTCAGTGTATAGTAGAATATGAAAAAGGTTTGACTGGAGGGGAAAAGTGCAAAAAGAACTGCGAGTGTGAAACAGATGTATGGAAGAATAAGATGAATAATTTATGCAGTTTCTTAGGAGATTGCGGTGTTGGAATGAATTACAAAGGAATTGCTGGCTCTCTCGGTGGCGTGGAAGTTAAAATAGAAAAAGGGGTTGATGAGGGGGAATAAGATAATAATAAAATGGTGTTAAAAACGAAGGATGAATAAAAAAACAAAAAAAGAAAATGATTAACCAAATGCAAAACAAAAGAGGGGCAATCGCATTAAGCGAAATCTTAATTCTTGTATTGGGGATAATTGCAATTGGTTATGCTTTGGGAAGTGAGGTGGGAGGAGTGAGTGGACAAGAAGCTACAAATGCTGCTCCAATTAGCTGGATACAAAATTTATTTGGAATAAAGGGGGGCACTAGTAATGCCGTAACGCCAGCAAAATCGATAACCCCCCCACAGATAATAGATATTGCACAAAGTTATACTGAGCAGGGATTTATGACTAGTGAAGCACTTTATAATAAACTCCTTGCATTAACACTGCAAAATAACCAAATACTAGTTGATGCTAAAAATAATTTTTTTATTGTAAAAGATAACCTTATCTATCCTGCAACATATGATGGAACTAATGTTATTACAAATACCGGGGCTAATCCTCTTGCATTAGGAAAAGATGGCGTTTTTAATAATGAACATTATCACGAATTTAATACCGCTAAACCAATTGAAGGACAATTGTATAAATCTTCAGTTGGTGCTGATGCTACTCCACAGCCACAAGAAGGTCCATTTAAAGCAGTAAATAAATTTTTCCCAAATTCGCCAGGAGTGGCATATGCAATTGGAAATATAGCTCAGGGATTTGCATGGGGAATGGCAGTTGGAATGGCTGCACAATTTTTCTTGCCTTTGCTTGGAATGGATGAAAAACAATCTAAAGTAATAGGCGATGCATTGACCATGGGGATTATTGCTGGAAAGACAACTCAAGGAATAATGGGGGGATTGAAAACTGCTTGGAGAACTCCAAGTGTTGAAGGCGGATGGACTACAGCAGGAAAATGGGGAACAGGAGTTGGAATCGCAGTTGCCCTATACATGTTTTATCAAAATTATAAAGAAACAACAACTAAAATTGTAACATTTGAGTGTCATCCTTGGGAAGCACCTACTGGTGGGAAGTATTGCGAGGACTGCAATAAAGGGGATTTTCCATGCGGTGAATATCAATGCAAATCATTAGGGCAGGCATGTGAATTAATAGATGAAAAGTGTGTATGGAAAAATCCGCAAGATGTAAAACCTCCTGAAATGAAACCTTGGAAAGAAGCTTTGCTTTATGGTTATAAATATGAAAAAGATAATGTAATTTCTCCTCCGGATGTTGGAGTTAAAATAATCCAAGAAGGTTCATCAACTGGATGTGTTAAGGCATTTGCTCCTTTAACTTTCGGGATAAATACAAATGAGCCTTCAAGATGCAGAATAGATTATGACAGACAAAAAGATTATGATACTATGAAATTTGCTTTTGGAGAAAGCACAACTTTAATGTATAATCACAGCCAGGGCATGGCTCTGCCTGGACCGAATGCAACAAGCGGGCCTATTCTGCAAAATGACAAGCAATATTCATTATACACAAGATGCCAAGATGCAAATGGGAACACAAATACAGGAACATTTGTCTTCAAATTCTGCGTTGAAAAAGGACCGGATGCAACAGCTCCGATAATTGTCACAACAAGTTTGTTAAATGGAATGCCGATAGGGTTTAATCAGAGTTCTGTTGATTTGGATGTTTATATTAATGAGCCTGCAAACTGCAAATGGGCTCACCAGGATAAAATTTACAGCGAAATGGAAAACACAATGTTATGCTCAACAGGCATTTTAGAATTTAATGCACAGATGCTGTACAAATGCTCAACAACTCTTAGCGGATTAAAAGACAGGCAAAACAATGAGTTTTATTTCAGGTGTGAAGACACTTCTGCGCAGAAGAATGTTAATTCAGAATCTTACAAATTTACATTAATAGGGACACAGCCTTTAACAATAAGCAGTATAAAACCAAATGCTACAATAAAAGACTCTACTGATTTAGTTAAAGCCCCAATAGAAGTTGAAACTTCTGCAGGATATAAAGAAGGAGAGGCAATATGCTATTTCAGCGAGGAGAAAGACGGGAGTTATATTGAGTTCTCTGAAACCCATTCTCACAAGCACAAGCAGGATTTGTTTTTGCCTTCAGGAAGCTATACTTATTACATAAAATGCGTTGATTTAGGCGGGAATTCAGATACAGCAGAAGTAAGCTTTAATGTAGAATCAGACAGCGTTGCTCCTATGGTTGCAAGAGTTTATCATGAAGAAAGTTACCTTAAAATAATAACAAATGAGCCAGCAAGGTGTGTTTACAGCAACAAAGACTGCAACTTCTTGTTTGATGATGGGTTAAAGATGGCAAATGTCAAAGACACAGAGCATTTTACAGACTGGAATGTTAACACAGATTATTACATAAAATGCAAAGATGAATACGGCAACCAGCCGATGCCAAACCAGTGCAATATAATTGTAAGGCCTTCTAAGGATTTTTTTGGGAAGAGTAGTGATTAAAAAAAATCTAAGTGAGAACATTGAGAAGATAATTTATTAACTTACACCCTCAATTAATGATAGACATCTTTAACTATAAAATTAAATTTTCCAATTCTTCTTTCAACCTCAGCAAAAATTTTCCTGTTAGTTTTTTAACAGGCTTGTTTAAAACAGCTTCATGAATTCCGAGTTTATTGATTATTTCTCTTGCCTGATTTTTTGTATTGCCTTGCTCAAGCAAAGAATAAAGAACTGCGTTTTTCACCTTGCCATTTTTTAATACTATACCTTGAAGTATTTTTTCTGCATTGCTGAGTTCGCCTTTTTTAGTCAATTGAATAAGCCATGAATCCACCCTTGGAGAGGGAAAAAAAGATTGCTTGTTTACCTTAGCTATTGGATGAAAATCATAAAACAAATCAGCAATAATCCCTATTTTGCTTTCTTTTTCAGAAAGAAGATTCTTAAAATTTTCTCCGACAATTAAAGTCAGCTCTTCAATGCTGGGAGAAATTGCGTTTAAGATAGCTGGCTCGGATAGAGAATAAGGAAGATTAGAAACAATTTTGTTATAGCCTTCCCAATTATAATTTAAGGCATTATCATAAATGATTTTTAAATTATTATTTTTATTTTCTTTTTTTATTTGGTCTAAACTATCTTTGAATCTTTTATCAATTTCAAATGCCAAAACTTCTTTGCAGTGTTTTGCAAGTTCTTTTGTCAAAATTCCTGTTCCTGCTCCAATTTCTATAACTTTGTCATTTTTTGAAAGACCGGCGGTTTCAATTTCTTTTGCTAATATCTTTTTATCAATAAGAAAGTGCTGGTCTTTTTCCTTGTTAGGAGTTATTGTTTTCATGATTAAAACAGGGAAGATTATTATAAAAAGGTAATCTTTTGAATTTGGATAAAACTTTATAAGTAATAATTCTCTAATCTATTTATGAAAAAGAGGGGAGTTATTTTTAAGAGAGCTACTCGCGCCTTGACTTCAAATTTGGACACCAAGAATTTAACAGTAGCAAAGTCAAAACGCTCGCAAATGGAATTATCTTTTGGAATGATTTTTTCAATCATCTTAATCGTGGTTTTTATTGCATTTGCTTTTTATGCAATTAAATGGTTTTTAAATTACCAGAAAACTATGCAGATTGGGAATTTTGTGGGTGATTTTCAGGCAGATATCAATAGAATATACAACAGCGAACATGGCTCTTTTGAAAGGTCTATAGCAAGAGATAACCCCTATTATCTACCAAACAACATTAAAAAAGTCTGTATAGACAAGAATTCGAGGCTGGATTTTGAACCACGGGGTTCTGGAAGAGAACTGAATAACAAGAAGATAGAATACCTTAACATAGACAAGATAATCACTGCTGAAAATAATTTTTGCATTGATGTAAAAAAGGGCAAACTTGAGATGATAATTGAAATGAATGCTGGAGAAAGATTAGTAACTATAGGAAAAGTTAGTTAGTTTTAGAAAGATTGAAGGAGATTGATTAATAGTATGGAAAAAATGTCAGGCTAATGATAGGTTATAACATTCATATAAGTTTAGGGTTGAGATAATAAATGAAGCCGGCATATCAAATTTTACTAAATTAATAGTTAAAAACAAAATATCTTAAAATGATTGATAAAAGAGGGATTGAGATGTCTTTTGCATGGCTTTTTGCAATAATTGTTGGAGCGATTATTTTGTTTATTGCAATTTATGCTGCAATAAGTTTTATGAATTCTGGGCAGGGAGAAGTTAATACTGGAACTGCAAAAGAAATCAGCATCTTGTTAAACCCATTAGAAACAGGGGCTGAAATAGGGGTTGCGAGTTCTTTTGCTTTGCCATTGGAAACCCGGATTTATAATAACTGCAATTCACAAAAAGGGATTTTTGGCATGCAAGGGTTGAGTGTCTCAGAAAAGAGCTTTAGAAAATGGACAGCACCCGGATTAAACCTTGAGTTTCCAAACCAGTATATATTTTCAGACAAATATACAGAAGGGAAAAAATTTTATCTTTTTGCAAAGCCTTTTGGTTTACCTTTTAAAGTAGCTAATGTCGTGTATTTAACATCCAAAAACTATTGCTTTTATAATGTTCCTGAAGAAATTGAAAGTGAACTTGAACCAATGAGCCAGGAAAACATCAAAATAGAAGAAAATTGCCCTGAAAACAGCATTAATGTCTGTTTTGGAAGTGTAATAACTTCGGATATTGAATGTGAAATAAAAGTGATGTATAATGACGGCGAGGGATATGTAGAAAAAGACAATGAAATCCTCTATTTTGCAGGAGATTCTTTAATGTATGGGGCTATTTTTTCAGACAAAAACACTTATGAATGCCAATTAAAAAGGCTTATGAAAAAGACAGAGCAGCTTACATTGTTATACATAGAAAAAGCGAATTTTGTAAGCCAAAGAGGTTGCAATTCTAATTTAGACGCGGAGTTGATAATTTTAAACAGCATGGCAAAAAACCTTGAAAAATCAGATGAAATAAGCCAGTTAACTCCTGTTGTTGAGAATATTCAATATAAAAATGAGGATGCTGAATGCAGGCTATTTTAACATGGGGGTGAGTAAATTTAGAAAAGCGCAGTTAAAGATACAGCAAATGGCATTTATGCTAATAGCGATTACTATATTCTTTGCTCTGGTTGGTTTGTTTTTTATTAGTTTTAAAGTGAATGAATTAAAAAACCAGGCCACAAATATTGAAGAAAAAAATGCGATGATGATTGCTACAAGAGTGGCAGATTCTCCTGAATTCTCCTGCGGAGACTCTTTTGGCCCAGGCATGACAAGCTGTGTAGATAGTGATAAAATAATGATGTTAAAGGAAGGTATAGAAAAATACAAAGGTTTTTGGCAGGTTGCAGACATAGAGCTTAGGAAAATCTATCCTAAACTTGGGGGCGATAAAAAATGCACTATGAACAATTATCATGATTGCAATGTAATAGAGGTATACAAAAACCCAAGTTTAAATCGGATTGGAGATTATTCAACATTTGTCAGTCTATGCAAAAAAGATAGTTTTGAAGGGGTGGGCTATGATAAATGCGAGATTGCCAAGCTTATAATAGGATATGCAAGCAGGAGTTAATGGTTAAAATGGAGAAAACAAACAAAAATCATAAAAAAGGGCAGGAAGAAATCGTGGGATTTGCCTTAATTATAATTATAGTTGCAGTAATTATGCTCATATTTGTAAGTTTTGCCATAAGAAACAAAGATAAAGGAAAAACAGTTGAAAGCTATAAAGTCGAGAGTTTTATTCAGGCTTTTTTGCCTTACACTACTGACTGCAGGAATGAGCATGGATTTCTTTCAATTAAAGAGATTATCCCTAGCTGTGAAAGGGAAGATGATTGTTTGGACAACAGAAAGTCATGTGATGTCTTAGAATCTAACCTAAAAGAGATAGTAAAAGAAAGCTGGGAGGTTAAAGAAGGAAGTTCTATAGTAGGTTATGAGATAATTGTTTATTCAGAAAGCAAAGAGATCTTGAATGTTAAAGAAGGTAATATAACAAACATCTATCAGGCAGCCACCCAGAATCTTTCTGATTTGTATGTAGGATTAAAGGTATATAGTTAAACAAAAGAGATTAAATCTTAAAGTGGATAGTCATGGTATCTACTGCTATCTCTGGCTTAAATCTTTTCCTGTTTTTTGTTTTTTCTTCTATAAGGTTGATAAAGCCAAATCTTTCTAAGAGCCTTATATCATCATTTACAGACTTAAAAGTCCTGCCAAGTGTCTTGGCAAGGGCATAAATAGACTTAGGATTCTCTGTTTTTATTACATTCAAAATACGTGCTTTTTCATTGCTTAGAAGCTGTCTTAATACTGCAATCCCAGAGAAATCATATTCCTTAGAAACAGGGGTTTTGGAAAATGGGGGAATATTGAATATAGAAAAAGCCCCTTTTGACTCGGTTATAGTTATTTCCCTTACTTTAATCTTTGCCATTTTATATTTTTTATATATGGGTTATCTTGTGATATATAAGTGCAATATATATCTTAAACATACATATTTAATTGGGATATATATAAAATAGAGTTTTTCACCATTAATAAACATTTTCATTAGATATAGGATTAATACGTATCTATGATATAGTTACAGCATAAGATTTATAAATAAAACCTTGAAAAACAGGGGGTTGGTAAGCTCCTTAAGCAAGAAGGAGGAGAAGCTTTTTAAAGAAAAATGAATAAGGTATATTACTGGCGCCAAAGTATTTTAATAGAGAATTAAAATACGTTATCTCAAATTATGACTCTTCTTATGAGTCATGGTTAAGATAGCCAGATGAGTTGTCTATAAGACAACATGCTTATAAAGCTGAAAGGAGGTTTAAAAAAATGAGGTTTAATTTTAAAAAGATCACGGCAATATTAAGTAGCGCAATAATGGTAGGTTCTAGTCTTGGACTTGCTGCTGCTGCAGATTACCCTTCACCTTTTATAGTTGGAGGAACTGCAAATGTAGCAATTGTTTATGGAACAGGACCTGGAGTATCTGCAACAGATCAAACAGCTTCTTGGAATACAGCATTAGATTTGCAATCACGAATGGGAGAGTCTAGCACAGTTTCAACTGTCTGCTCTGGCGGGGATTGTTATCTGTTTGAACTTGCATCAACAAGGTTGAATATAAATGATACACTTAATGGCGTTAAATCAAGCGCATTGGATGAAATAGAGCTTCCAACTCTTCTTGCAGAAGGGACTTACTCAAGTGGAGATAGCCAAGACTATGGTTATAGCCAAGAGGTAAGGCATTGGAATAGTGGGTTAACTTTCACATCCTTTGCAGATAAAGATTATGACGATGAAAAGCCACATGTAGGTATTCACGTAAACAGGCAAGACTTTGTATTGAACTACTCAATTATCTGGAAAACACAGCCAAAATCAGATGTAAGCAGTGCAGGAAGACTTGAAGACTTTGAAGCCAGCACAATAAACATTCTTGGGAAAGAGTATACTATCCTTAATGCTTATAATAAAAGTATTACTGGTAACACAAAATTAGAGCTTATGGGTGGTGCTTATGTAGGAACTGTAGATGAAGGAAATACAGTCCCAGTAGCCCTTAATGGTAAAACTTATGCTGTAAGGTCATCATTTAATGATGGAACTAAGTCAACAATATGTGTAACTATTGATTCTGGTGTTGAAGAGTGCAAGACAAACATGAAAGTAGGAGAAACCTGGAAAGTATCTGATGGCACACAAATAGGTGTTAGAGGACTTAACTATCGTGCAAAAGCAGGGACAACAGATAGTGTTGATTTCAGCTTAGGTGCTGAAAAATTGACAATAGAAAATGCACAGGCATTAAAGATAAATGATGTTGAGACAGATGGAGTAACAACCTATATAACACAAACTGCAAGTAGTAGCCAAGAACAATTAGGTAATATTGTTATGAGATGGCAGGCTAAAGAAGAATACTTTGTAACAGACAATAATGAAGTAACTGTTCCTGGATTAGGAAGGATAAAGTTGTCTTCAGGAGGATTTACAACTCCGGCAAGTGAAGAGATAAAAGTAGCAAATAGTGGTTCTCAAAGAATGGAATTGGTTATCCCAATAAAAGACGGGATTGCAACAATTCCAATACTTTATGGAAACACTACTGCATTCACCTACATTGGTAGTGATTCTACCAAACACTTAGTAACTCCAAACTGGGCTAATATGTCTGCTGCAACGCCTACGATATTAGTTAATACAAGTAGCGGAGCATCAGGATATGATGAGTATTTTGTTGCATCATGGAACTCTAGTACAGATGCAGAGTCATATCTATTATCTGTGGCAACAGTAACAGCTTCTTCAGGTGTTAATTATACAACTATTAATAACCAAGTAACAGGAACGCAGGCTTGTAAGGTTAAGAGTGGTGATGATTGTAAAATCGGAAATACCATCTTGTCTACAACTAATGCATGGGATGCTGATGATTCAGTACTGCTTACAATTAATGCAGGGGGGTCTTTCAATAGAGTTTACAGCAAAGAAGGAGCAGTGTTCTATCTTCCAGTTTATGGAAATGATAGCATTACTGATGCTGGAGGTTTAATAAACCCAAGTTACATTAATGTAACTGGCTTCGGTGATGTTGGTGTAAATGTGATTAATGGTAACAATGCTACATCTTGGGCTTTACAAATGCGTGAAGAGGATAGAACCGGTAATCTTGGAATAGGAAAGAATGTAACTATGGTGCTTGATTGGGCAAGTGGTAAGGCTGAGGTAAAGAATATTTATGCACTTTGGGCTAGTGATAGCAAAGCGATAAACAACCCAGACTTACAAACTGAAGACAGCAGTGAGAAATACACTGACTGGGTATTATCTGATTTAGCTACACAAGTAACATTCAACCAACTTTCAGGAAGTCAGTATAGCGCAGATATTGTTTACCATGGCGGAGAGAGCTATGGAAGCATTTATATTGCTGATGCTGATGCAGTTATACCAACAGCTGGAACAGCTGCTGCTACAACAACAACTGGTGTTATGAGACTCGGAGATATTGTGGTAAAAGACAGTGAAGTTAGCTCAGTAAAAGACAAAAACCTAATTATTATTGGTGGAAGCTGTATAAATTCAGCTGCTGCTACAGTATTAGGAGGAGCTTATTGTGGAGCTACATTTACTGAGAAAACAGGCATTGGAACAGGGCAATTCTTGATAAAGAGTGTAAAAGACGCTTATGCAACTGATAAAATTGCATTAGTAGTCGCAGGATATGACCTTGTGGACACACAGAACGCTCAGAAGTTCTTGACAACACAAAAAGTTGATACTGCTGCTGGAAAGATCTACAAAGGAACATCTGCTACAACAGCAGAACTCCAAGTAGCGTAAATTTCACAGAAGATTTATTTTTTATTTTTTTCTTTTTCTTTTTTTTAATTGTTAATAGTAATTATGCAATTTTAGAGATAACATATTTAAAATTCGTTCTTAATTTATATGCAGAATTTGCACTCCTAGCACTTACTCGTCGTGAATTTACTACATTTATTAATTGAACCTGCGAACGAATGTGAGCAGCAATTCAGAAACTTCTAAGATTGAATCATGCCTTGACGACTTGGCAGTATCTGCAGGAAGATAACTTTTTATAGTTAAAAATAGGAGATTATATCATCAAAAAAACCCTCTCGTTTGTTCGCCGGGTTTTTAGGATGATCCAAAATTGAAAAATTTATAAAGAAGGTAGTTTTCAATTTATGGACATGAGAAAAATAATTTCCAAAGAAAATGAAGGCAGGAAAAGAACAAGAAATCAGTTACTTGCAGGAGGAGTTTTGATTTTTATTATGTTTTTCAGTGTTTTAGGATATTCTTTTAATGGTTCTGAATCAAATGACGGCTCAAGCACTACGAAAGTGGTGTATAACGGTTTTGAATTTGTAGAGCAAAATGAGTTTTGGCTTTTAAAGATAGGAGAAACAAACTTTGCTTTTCTTTATAATCCTGAACAAATAAATGAAACAATAAAAATAGATTCTAATTTAAAATTGGTAGAAGAGTATTATGGAAAACCTTTGTATATTTCCTCGGAAAATTATGAAGCAGAAGCAGAAATAGCAAGAAATATGGGGGCAGTCGCGCAGAGAATACAGCGTGCATGCTTGAAGGGGGAAAAATGCGGGAGCAAAGAGCTGCCGATTAAAACATGCGAAGACAATTTTATCATGATAAAAGAAACAAATCAGCCCGAGATAATCCAAAAAGAAAATTGTGTTTTTATACAAGGTGAAGAGGGGAATTTAGCTAAAATAGCAGACGAATTCTTGTTTAAAATTCTGAAGATAGAATGATGATAAATTGTTAAGTTAACAGTTGGTAAGGGGGATGAAAAAGGGATAGAAATTATTTTAAAGATAATTTTGGCAAAAATTGGAATTAATATTCCATAACCATAGAAGATGTAGAATTTATTGAAAATAACTAACGTTTCTTCTTTCTCAGCTCTTTATTCCCTCTTACAGATTTACACTTAGATTTCTTCAAAATAAGAAAGATTATTGTTAAAATCTACTACTAGTTTCATTTTTTGAGATATTAAAAAATCCAATCCAATTATAGTATCAATTTGATAAGCACTAAGTTTCATCTCTTGACTAAGATTATTAAGTGCGGGGATATCTACTACATAGACAGGCATTTCTATACTCTTCATTTTTCCTTCAGAAGATTTTATTATGAATTTAAACTTATCCACTTTTCTACAAGGTATACTCCCTCGTCCAAAACCACAAATAGGCAATGCTTTTTCGCCAGTGATAGGCATCTTTAATTTAAATACAGCACCAGCGGAAATAATAGTTCTAGGGCTTCCAGTATCAACAACAGAAATAATACCTCCAAAAGAATGCGGGTACATTGAAACAATATTGAATAATAGGCGTTCAGCTCCTACCTCTTTTATTAAATTTATATTAAAAATCATATTAATATAGTATAATTTCTCCTTCTCGAGGAATAAATTGTACTATTGTTTTGCTAAAATTAAGTTTTTGTGCATCTAATATTTTCTTAACATCGTTAAATGTATCAGCATCTGCTATGACTTCTTTATCTCTTATAGCAATAAATCTTCCACCGAACTCCTTTTGTAGCCCTTTAAAGTTAACAGAAATAAATTGCGAACCTGTTTCAAGAATTTCAAATTCTTTTAAGATTTCTTGTTCTGTCATGTAATCTTTTAGGAATTTCCATATTTAAGCTTTTTGGGGGGGGGTTGATTTTTTAGAAAATCCCCTTACCTACCTACCTCTAACTTTACAGCACCAAGGATAATAAACTTTAAAAACCATCGAGAGTGTTTATAGATATGCCAAAGAAAAAGAGTGAAAAAAAGGTTAAAAAAGAAAAAAGCAATAAAGAAAAAATTTGCGAGATTTTCTCAATAGAAAAAGACGGAGAAGAAAAAACCATACGCGTTTGCAATGATGAAGAAAAGGGGGATGGGAAGAAACAAACGCAAATGCAAAACAAACAGCTTAAAACAATACTTTTGGTTACTGCGGGAATTATGCTCGCGATTATTATAATGTTTTATATTATAAGCTCAATAAGGCAATTTGAATATAGGGGGATTAAATTTGAAACAGTAAAGGAGGGGGATTTAATTTTTTATAGGACAATTTTTCATTTATATTCACCTGAAGGGAAGAACACTGCAGATTACAGCGTGTATCTCAGAAAAAATCCAAGATTATTAAAGGATGTCCCTTTTAATGGCGAGATTAATTTGAAGAGTAATCTGGTGATGGAAATCAAAGAAGATTTTAATTGTGATGGGGATGAAATTATTGCACTTGCTAATATGAATAATTTTCTCGGCGGCCCTTTGTTCAAAATGAATTTAGTTAAAAATGAAAGTTATGGCTGTGATTCAGAGGGAAGATATATGTTCTTAAAATTAGAGTCAGGTAATGAAACCAGAATTGACCAATTCGGGCCTGCATGTTACAGCTTAAAGATAAATAATTGCGAAATATTAGAGGCAACTGAAAAATTTATGACAGAGATTATGGTTGATATTAACAGAGAGCAAATTACAATTAAATAGATTTTTTAGATTGATTTATTGGGCAGGGGATTTTTATATACGTGCGTGATTTTCTTTTTCTTAACCAGATATAAACAGCTACAATTAAAATTGAAAAAGATAATAAGATAAGAGTTATAATATTCATGTTCTCTTTTATTATCTGAAGGTTTGCCCCAAACAAATACCCAATATAAATTAAGATTGCGCTCCAGATTCCTGCCCCCAGGGTGGTGAATAAGCAAAACTTAAAAAAATTCATTCTTGAGAAGCCAGCTGGAAGAGAGATTAATTGCCTAACCCCGGGGATAAGCCTCCCAACAAAAGTGGTTATTTCACCATGCCTCTTAAAATAAACATCTGTTTTTTGCAATTGTTCTTCACTTAAAAAAAATATTTTCCCATATTTTGAAACCAGTTTATCCACTGCCTTCCTCCCTAAATATAAAGCAAGAAAATAATTAATTATCGCGCCAAGAAGACTTCCGGCTAAAGATGCTAAAAAAACAAAAGCAATCCCCATTTCTCCTCTTGCAATTAATGCTCCTGCAGGGATTAAAACAACTTCGCTTGGAAAAGGAATAAAAGAGCTTTCTATTGCCATTAAAACGAAAACCCCAAAATAGCCCATTTTACCAGTTAAAATGAGCAAAGCATCCACAAATTGATTAAAAATATCAGATATCATTTTATCTTAAGTTTTCTTTTTTTATTTGTTTTTGTACTTGATAGATGAAATAAAAACCGGATATCTGAATAAAAAGGAATCTCTTTTATCCTGAATAATTTTACTCCTGCAAACCATATCCCGACTACAAAAATCACACTTAAAGAATACCAAAATAGTTTATGCAGGGGGTTAAAAAAATCTGAACCAAAAATAGCAAGCAAGCTTAAAACAAATATTCTAAGGATATTCAGCATTAAGAATATAAAAAAAGACGATAAAACAAGAGAAATCCTCTTTTTTAATCTTATTTCAGGAGTAGCCAGATTTAATATAAGAAATAAATAATAAGCAGAGCCGGCAATACATGCTTGTATAAGGTTTATAGAGAAACATTTAACAAGGATGGTGTTCCCACTAATGGAAGCATCAAAAAATAAATTTAATAAAAAATACACAGGATAAATTGTTAATGGAGTGAAGACAGCGTAAAATAAAAATAAATTTGGAAATGCAAACAACAAAAGCAAGAGATACCTTACAATTATGCTTGAAACTAAGCTGTTTATCTTTCCTCTTTTATCCATTATAATTAAGGCAGAAACCTATTTAAATATTTTAATATTGGTAATGAGATGATAAAAAAGAAAGAGGTGTTTATTTTAGCAGCCATTTTCTTGGCTTTAATCCTCAGTTTTTATTTTGACAAAGAGGTTATCCAATTAATTTCTTTAGCTCAAAATGCAGTTTTTACTGATTTTTTTATCGGCATAACTTTTATTAGTTCGGAGATAATAATATTTTTCTTTTTAACAAGCTTGTTTTTATGGCAGGATAACAAAAGAAAATGGATTTTGCCTCTTTGGTTCACCCTGTTAATGACGATAATAATCAGTTTTTTCCTAAAGATTATTGTTCAGCGAGAAAGGCCGTTTCAGCTGGGCATTATACCTCTGATCCCGGCATTGGAAAGCGCCAGTTATACAATATGGAATTATTCTTTCCCGAGTTTTCAGGCAATGCTTGCTTTTTCTGCAATTCCTATTTTGTCAAAAGAATTTCCAAAATTTAAGTGGGTGTGGATTGTTTTTGCTTTTCTCGTAGGATTTTCCAGAGTTTATTTCGGGGTGCATTTTCTCAGCGATGTTATTTCAGGGGGATTAATTGGATATTTTATAGGGGCGATTGTTATCAGGATAGAGAAAGAAAATGGGTTTTGGGGAAAAATCTATAAGATAATTTTAAGAAAATAACGAAGGGAAGATTATTATTTGCCCTCTATTAGCTTAATTGGTTTTGGGAATTTAGAGTTGTCAAAAAACAAATAACCCTGGACATATCAATAATAGAATCAAGACGAAAAATTTAACTCTTTGCAACTCTTACTGCTACTACAATTATAATTAAGATTAATATTACATTCAATGCTCCAATTGCCCATAAATACCAGTTTCCTTCTCCAATTCCAGTTATGGCTCCAGTCCATGGGAAAGTAAATCCGGATTTCTGGATTGTAACCTGAACTGGCTGTTTTATAATTTGTTTATTATCTGATGTTACTTCAATGCTGAAAGTCTTGTCCCCCTCAGCGTCTTTGTTTACATTTAATTTAAACAAAACATCCTTTGATTCCCCGCCATTCAAAGTTAAAGTTGCAGGTTCTATGTTAGAAAGTGTTGCCCAATCGGTTTGCCCACTTGCCCCGAAAACAAGGGTCTTTGCATTTTTTCCATTGTTTACAATACTTGCTTTAACTATAATCTCTTGCCCTGCTTTTCCACCCGAAACAATTTCAACTAAATTAGAAGGTATTGAAACTAGCTGTCCGCAATTTCCTTCTATCTTGAAACTTTGTACGAAATCCGACTTTTTACTAGTCTCACTTTCATAAACATTATCGTCTTCATCATAAACTGTAAAGACAAGATTATAATTTCCTTCTGTTGCATCTTCTGGAATCGGCACATTAACATTCAATTTCTTGCTATCAAAAGCATCTATATCTCCAAGGTCTACTTTTTTATTAATCCCTAATTTTCCATTGTTATTGTCTACAATTTCAACATACACATCTGATTGGTCATCACTTCCAATATTCCAAACATCTGCAATTAGATTCAATTCCCCGCCACACTGAGCTACTTCTGGAAGAACTTTTATATTGCTTAATATAACAAGGTCATTATCAATTATAACCTGAATGTCTGTTGAATCACTTGTACATTCCGCATCTTCTCCTGAATCATCACTATACGCTTTCGCATAGAATACATAATCTTCAACATCTACATCTAAATCCTCTGGATTAACCTGGAAATTAAGAGTTAACTCGTTGGTTTTATCTGCTTTAAGGTCAAATTCTTTTTCTTCTTCATCAATCACCCATTCTCCGCTGTCTGGATTGTATAATCCCCATTTAACAACAACATTATCAATTCTTTCGTTCCCATTATTCTCCACTTTTATTGTTACTTCAATATTATCAAAAGGATACCATTCTTCATCTTTTTCACCAAAATCACCGTTGTTTACTATGTCTAATTTTGCGATGCTTAAATTCCCTTGATCTCCGAGCTTGCAGAATTTTGTCTCTCCAAAAGATAAAGCAGTTCTTGCAAGTTCTGTAGTAGTTGCAGAATCTTTTACAATTAAATCAGTAGAGTATAGTTCTCCTAGAATAAAATCAAATTCATTAGGAATAGTTGGGGTTATTGTTATATCTTTTTTGTAATTATCCCCATTAACTAGCACCCAGTCTCCAACATTTATTGTTGATGGATAGCTAAAAGTTATTGTGTTTATCGGAGCTATACTTAACTGAACATTAGGATTTGCTGTTAGATTGTTATTTTGTATTGTTATTGTTGCAGAACTCCCATTTTGAGCAAGTGTAGGAGGAACAGTAAAAGTTATTGCTGCACTAGCAAAGCTCGTCGCTACAATCAATACTAACAAACTTAAGCCTAAAATAGCGGAGATATTTGTTTTCATTTGTAATCATTCTGCAGTTACTATGGTTTATAAATATTTCTATTTTTGGGAATATATAAGATTTTTTAAATTTTGGGCAGAAATCTGCCTTTCAAAAAGTCCTTGTGTATTTCTGCGGACTAAAGTCCGCAGTTTGTTAGGACTTTTGGATGCTCCGAAATTAAAGACGCCCTGAAGGGCGTAGTTTGAACCCAATTTCGGACATCAAAACATTTAAATAATTTTCATGGTTTATTAATCTATAAAAAAGGAGTTAAAAATGCCTATAACAGCAAAAGAGAATATTGTCGGTGCCTGGGCTTTCTTGACAGGAGTTGTTCTTGCGATAATCATTGGGGTAGGCACATCAACCTTGATGCCTGTGCTTGCCATAACTGAATATAGCTCTATGATATATGCCGTATTAGTAATCTTGGGCATTGTGGTAGGTTTTGTAAATCTTAATGGAAGAGATACGCAAACTTTCTTATTAGCAGGGGCAGTATTAGTTATAGTAAGCAAATTTGGAATGGACAGCGTTAGAGGCTCTTTAATAGGAATAGGTGTTGGTGATATTGTCACATCAATATTCGGGGCTTTGCTGGCATTATTTGTTCCTGCAATAATAATCGTAGCGATTAAAGCAGTTTTTTCAATTGCTAAGATATGATTGTGGATAAAGACGATTAAGATTTAGGCGATGATTTCATTATTAATTAAAATCTGATTTTATTAAAGTGGTTAATTGGATTTGTGGATTCAAAGATTAATTGGTGAGGTTATGAAAAAAGTTTATTCTGATTTTATATTAACTATATTTGTGTTGTCATCTCTCAATCTTGGGCATGCAGTATTAATCCAAGAGCCAATGGAAAAATTCTCAAACTCGCTTATGTTTATGTTATCTCCTAGAAATATATAAGATTTCTTCCTTCTTATATTGCCTTTAGGGTGCTTTCTTAAACGTAATGCCCTGTTTAAATTCTGCTGGCCTGGCTTTAAAGATACTAAAATTCCAATTTTGTCTGCATTTAGGAATTTTATATAGGATGCTTTTAACCTTATTTTATAGGCATTTATCTGGCTTTCTGAAAGTTTTCTAAGATTGTAACAATCTAATATATAAATAGGGAGCTTGGTTTGCAAAGCAAGATTTAGGGCATGAAACTCGCCAGAGCCAATTAATAGTATTGCATTTGCTTTTTTAGGCAGTTTTAGTTTGCTGCATCCAAGAACTTGTGTAATTTGAGTAACTTTACCTTTTCCTAGCTGTTTTGCAATCTGCTTTGCAAAATCTTTATACTGAATAGAATAAGCAATTGCAATCTTGTTCGGTAGTTTTTTTGCTATTTCTTTTATTTTTCCTTTATCAAAGGGAATTTTGCGCTTTGCAGGAATAAATAGTGTTTGCATGATATATATAATAGGAGTAATTGTTTATAAAATATAGGGTTAAGTAATCGTGGGGTAATCGAACCTTAGGTTCAAGTCTCCAAAATCTTATCGACGCTGAGGTCTGGG
>JAHIEH010000090.1 GCA_018901675.1 Nanobdellota archaeon | reverse complement strand
TACAAAAAAAAGCGTGAATTTTCCAAAACCCCCGAGCCAGCAGGAAAAATAAAAAAACCAGTCAGTAATAAGTTAGCCTTTGTGGTGCATAGTCATTTCGCTCAAAAACACCATTATGATTTAAGATTAGAAATGAATGGAGTTTTAAAATCCTGGGCAGTTCCAAAAGAACCCCCAATAACAAAAGATGTAAAACGCCTTGCAATTCAGGTTGAAGACCATCCATTAGAATATGCAACATTTAGCGGAGTAATTCCCGAAGGGAATTACGGCGCTGGTTTAGTTAAAATCTGGGACAAAGGTTTTTATGAATTGAAGCACAGCGACGATAAAAAGATAGAAGTTGTCTTTCACGGCAAAAAGCTCAAAGGCAATTATGTTTTAATAAAAACCAATTATGGAAACAAGCCAGGAAAAAGCTGGTTGTTTTTCTTTTTGGGGAAATAGTCAGTTGTAAAAAGAAAAAGTCAGAGAAATTTGTAAAAATTTGTCTGGATTTTTTAAAAATTCTTAAAATCTAACCCCCAAAAAAATCCCTCAAATCTTTTCTGCAATCTCTGCAAAGTGCGCCGCCAGATTTTAATCTGTCATTCGTCATCCTTATCCAATCATCAGGCAAAATTAATCCCTGCCTCATCACACAGATATTGGTACAATGTTTTCCTAAACTTTCTTCAATATTTCTTGTCCTGGATTTAGAAGGCAAACCAAAAACATGCCCAAGTTCGTGCATCGTCTCTGTTTTGATGTAATCATATTTCATCCCCCAGTCCCCACGTAACTTTTTGAATTGATATGTAGAAATTATAGTTCCTATTTTTTGCTGTGCAATTCCGATTACAAAATTTGTTCCTTTAGAATACATATCGTCGTTTATAATAAAGATATCATAATGATTTTCCCCTCCTAAATGAGGATATCTCCAGGGTTCTAATGCTAAAACTCTCTGCATCGAATCTGCATTAAGTTGATTTTTATTCCTGCTTTCTTTTTTACCTACTTCTAAATACCAATCAACACTATGAAATTTTTTTAATTCATTATTTTTATCAAGATATCCCTCATGTCTCCATGCCCCCCCATCATAAATTTTTATGTCTCCGACATTTGCCAATTCTAAAAGTTCAGAAACACCATCTAAAACTGCCTTTTTCTCAAAATCCGGCAGTCCTTTTTGATTCATAACATAAATCGGCTTGATGTTTTTCATAGAATTATTAGAATATTTAAAGTTTAAAAGAATTTATATAATTGGGTAGCATTTAATTAATATGGCAAAAAGCAGGGATGAAGTATTAAATATCCTCTTTTGGGTTTTGATTTGGTTAGGTATTCTTATCCTTCTTGTTTGGATAGCACTAAAAGTATCTGGGATAATCAACTCCCCAGTATGGTTTGAAACCCTTCCTTATATGGGAATAGTATTAACTATTCTTGGCGCCGCTTATCAGCTTGGAAAAATAAAACAGGGAATAGAAGAAACAGAAAGAAAAGTGAACAAACTTTTATCTATTGAACAAAGATTTAGCACAATGTCACATGAGCATGAGATCGCCATGGGCAGAATTAAAATGAAAAAGCATTAGATATTTTAATATCTTCTCTTTCTATTAAAAGAATTTCTTTCTATTTTAACTTTCTTTTCTTCAACTATCACTCCTTCTTCGCTCGTCCACCAATCCAATTCAGGAATTTCCGCTTCAATCCCATTTGCTTTGCAATATCCTTTTGCCAATAAATACAGAATCAAGCCAAGGCTTCTTGGGCTTTTATTATTCCCGATAATTATCTGGTCTGCTCCTTTTGCAAAATTATTTGTATCGCATATCATCAAAATTTTCTTATTCACTTTTTTCATATCATGAAGAGCATTTTTATCAAGCCAGGAATCGCAGATTATAGCAAGTTCTACCTCAAAAAAATCCGGAAGCTTAGTGTTTGTTAAAACTCCCGCAGGGTATTTTTTTGTGAAAGCTCTTATCCCTGTAAGTTTAGAAAACATTTCAACTGCTTTCCAGCCAGCCATCCTCTTGCAGACAATAATCACGTCTTCTTTAGCAAATTTGCTCAGATATGCAACCCCCTCTTTCAACTTTTCATCAATTATGTCGGTGTTAAATATAGCCAGTCCGTCTGCTCTCCTTCTATAAACAAAAGGCCTCATAGCAGGTGTTACAACTTTTGTTCCAAGATAAATTCCCGCTTTGACATAATCTTCTAAAGGAAGCAGAGTATCTTCTTTCTTTTTTCCTTTCACCTTCTCTTTTAGCTCTTCTGTTGCTGTTACTTCTATTTTCTCCGCAAGCTTTTTCGCCTTTTCCAAAACTGCTTTTTTCTTCTCCTCTATGCTTTTTTCTGGTTTTTCAGTCGCTAGAGATTCTTCTTCAGCAGCGCTTTCAAGCTCCAATCCTGAAAGTTCCTCGCTAACATTTTGGATTATATCTACTGGTGCTGTTTTTTTCGCCATTTTTCTATCTCTTTTTACCGGCTCTTTTAAATCTTTTTTAGAAGGCTTTTTATCCACTTTCCTTTTCTCTTTAGCTACATCTAATATTTCTCCAACTACTTCTTCAACTGATTCTATTCCTTCTTCAATATTTTCTTCTACATCTTCAAGGATGTTTTCTTCTTCTGGCATAGATTTTCAAAGAAAAAGGAGATTTTTAAAACCTTTGATTGGGGATTTTTGGGTTTTAAAAGCCACAAAAATTAGAGAATTAATTAAGAATTTTTGATGTTTTTAAAGGTTTTGAAAGTTTGGGGATGAGGGTTTTGTGAATTAAAGAGAAATTAAATAATAATATATGATTGATCCTAAAAGCCAGCTTATTAAATTAGCTATAAAAGAGATTAAAATAGCTTTCCATAATTTTATTCTAAATAATAGTTTTACTAATATCAATTCAACTAATATAACCAAAGCTTCTATAATCCAAAGTATAAGAAAATAGCCGTGTGTGAGATTTACTAATGGCCATGTGAATAAATTAATAAGAAGACAATATAATACAATTTTGCCCCATTTATCTCTTATGAAAATAAAATAAATTATTAACTCTAAAATAAAGGTTAATGCAAGTGCTAAAAGGTAGGGTATGATTTCATTCATTTTCTTTTTATGAGTATAATTATAATAGCGATTAAAGCGAGTATAGGAATTAACCACAATAAGTAATATGTGAATCCTTTCTCAGGGATTATTTTATCGGGTTCTGTTTTAATTTTACTTAAGTCAAGAGTGTAATAATTTTTTATCTCTGTTCTTAAGTCAGTTATAGTTACTCTCTCACTCCGATCAACTATACCTTTTACAACTTCTTTTTTTGGTATACTATCAAATATTTCTTGCGCCTTTTCATAATCACTTTCACTATTAATTAAATCCATCTTATCTTGATCGAAATCTGATTTTTTGATAGCAAATACAGAAAGATAGCAGAATTTATATCCCATTATAATTAAACCAGTTTCATCAATCTTGGTTATAGAACACATGCTAAATGAAGGTCCAGGTCCTTTTATCGGAGCACTTACAAAAATATAATCCGGGTAATCTTCCATATTCTCAATATAATTATAAATTAGGATATCCTTATATCCAGGAGTTGGAGGCACAGACAAATCAGCCCTCACTAAAGGCACAACCGATAAAATCATTAACACTAAAAATCCTATTGCAATTTTTTTGTTTTCCATACCTCTTTTATCTAAAACCTCTTTTTAAATGCCCCGAAGACTGCAAGCATGTTTGAAGTTACAATCCACCTTCAATCTCCCTCATCCTCTTCAACTTCGCTTCTCTTTCCTTTCCAGTTATCCCGCACTTGAAAAAATCTGCCCCAAACCCAAAAGCCAAATCCGCTAAAATTGTTTCTTCTGTCTCCCCGCTTCTGTGCGAGAAAACAATTTTAATCTTGTTTTTTCTGGCAAGTCCCACAACTTTTGCAACTTCCAGCAAAGAGCCGCACTGATTAGGTTTAACAATTATTGCATTTATACTTTTATTTTTTATTGCTTTCTCCAGTCTTTTTGCATTTGTAACAGTTAAATCATCCCCTGCAATTAATCTATCGGGAAATTTTTTAAGCAATTTTGCAAAACTCTCAAAGTCATCTTCATAAAAAGGGTCTTCTATGTAAAACAAATTGAAGTTTTTTATTAAGCTGGATAAGTATTCAATTTGCTCTTCATTTGTTCTGTCCAGCATAGGGTGCAGATAGTAGTATTTTTTTCTTTTGCAGAAAGTTGAAGAGGCAATATCTATGCCATTATCTAAATAAATCTTCCTTTCATCCCAAGCATTATCCTTTAAATCTTTTAAAACTTCCAAAACTATTTTGTCTTCAATAGAAGTAATCCACGCATCCTCATCATTCTTTTCTGATTTAAATTTTTCATCAATATTCTTTAAGATTATCTGCGCATCCACTTTTGCATTTTTGCTCACATCCCATGCTTGAGAAACTGAATTTGTTTCAGGAATTATCAAAAACTCCTGAAAATCCGGCTTCTTGCCATCAATAGAAGAGTGTTTTCCGCCTCCAATGCAGTTTCCAACAAGGCGCGGGAATTTTTTTGCCTTAGGATTAATTATCTGCCAAACATCTTTTTTCTTTTCCATAGCAATTGCCTTTAAAACTGCTGATTCAAATGCAAAAAGAGTGTTCGCCCCAACATGCCCCTTCATCACATCTTCAATTTTTCTCAAATCCTCAAAATTATTAAATTCCTCATCAGAAAAATAATCAGACATTTCCTTTAATGCCTTAATATCCCCCTCAATGCTTTTTTTGTATGGTTTGGCTTCAAATTTTCCAGTTGATTTTCCATTTGGAGCGCTTGCATAAAAATCTCCAACATTTGTTTTAATGCTTATTTCTATCGTATTCTCTCTGCGTGAATCTAAAATTATTTTCCCAATAACCTCTTTAATATGCATCTCTAAGTAAAACTTTCTTAATTAATAAATCTTGTTCTCTGTTTTTATATGTCTAGGATTGATTTTTAGTTGTGAAAAACCGCTGTTATTTATTCCAATAATAAGATTTACGGGCATAAAGTTATATCCAATATATAATAAAAATAAGTCAGTCCTCTGCGTCGTATATAATCTCCGAAATTATGTCAAGAATTCTTGGGAAAACCACACACTTCAGTGTGTGGATGAATTCTTGAGCATCCAAAAGTCCAAACAAACCACACCTTTTAAGGTGTGGTAAAACTCAAGGACTTTTTGATCTTCCAATCAGAATTAAATCTACTCTATCTCTCCGCTCTCTTCTTCTGGTTCAGCTTCTTCTTCTACTTCATCTTTTGGTGTAGCAAGCTCCATAATTTCCCCACCCTTTACGATTTCCTCTTCTTCTTTTGTCTCTTCTTCAGCAATTTTTTCATCACTCGGTTTCTTTTCTACAGGTTTTTTCAATTCTTTGTCCTTCTTCTCAGGAAAAGGCCTTCTTATTGTAATTGGGAGAGCTTCAGAGTTGAATTCAATCTCTGCAATTTTTAGTGGGTCAAATTTTATTCTTTCCAAATCTTCTTTTTCTATTTTGATTAACAAGGGGGCATTCATTGACACTTGCAATGCTCTAGCTCCTAGAATTCTTGCAGTCTCATACTTTGTGAATTTTTCTTTTAATTTATTGTGAGCTTTTTGTTCAATCATTTTAAATTTCCTTCTTCGAGTTTAAAAGGCAAAAAACTGAAAGTTTTTTTCATTTTTGTTTTAAGGGCTTCTGCCTTTTAAAATTTACTTGATTTGCTTTTCAATTTTTGGAAAAACTTTCTTCCATACTCTTTCTGCTAAATCCATTAGTTCTCCTGCTTCTTTAATGCTGATTTCTTTTAGATTCCCTTTTTGCATTGCATATAATATATCTTCCGAGATGCTGACTGTCAATCTGCTTTCACTGGCTTCTTCTTCCTCTCTTGTTGGATCGACTATCCACTTATCCCCTATTTTATGCATTGTTAAAGAAAAAGGCACATTCTTTGACAAAGGCAGTTTATCTTTTGTATGCTCGCTAAAAATAACTTTCTCTTTTTCTTCATCATATTTTAGCATCTTAGCATCTTTTATCGCTGCTATTACCCCTATCCCTGCAGCATCCAAAAGGTTTCCATCGTCGTTCATTGAATATATATCTACAAAAACTGTCCAAACCTTCTTTCCTTCTGTTATACATAATTTTTTGAAATCAATAAATTTGCTTTCTCTTATTCCTCTGTCAATTACTCTGGCTAATTCTATTGATTCTATTCCCGGAGGTCCAGATTCAAACCTGTCTGAACTTAATGGGAGCAATTCCGCGGTTACCATCAAATTTCCTGCATCAGGAGAATCCGGATACGGCTCTCCAAGACCAAGTTTTACGCCTACAATTACTTCTGTTTTTCCAAGTTTGACTCTTGCGCTTCCCTCAGCATTTTTTGAAATTCCTGTTTCAATAATTATTTCTCTGAATTCATCTGTACTTCTTCCATCAAACCTTTTTCCTTCTGATAAATAGTTCACTATTCTTTCTATGGTTAATCTTGATGTTTCCATTTTAATCCCCTTCCCCTATTGTTTTCTTTAATGCTTCTTTTTGAACCTCATAAATCTTTTTGCATGCCTTTTTAGCAAGTTCTATTGCTTCCTTGTATTGTTTTGTTGAGATGTTCCCATCCAACTGCATTAAAGTTATTTTATCTTCATTTGAAAAGAATGCAAAAGGCATATCTGTAGCTCCTTCCCCTTCTTCATAATCTTCTTCCTTTTTATTTAAATCAACTACTAAGTGCTTGTCTAATTTCCCGATTGATACGCTTGAAACTAAATCTTTCATAGGAATGCCTGCGTGTGCAAGTGCCATAGCCGCAGCGTTTATTCCTGCGCATCTTGTAGAAGCATTAGCTTGCAGAATAGCAATGTAAACATCAATAACCATATTTGGAAATTGTTCTATCATTAGCACAGGTTCCAAAGCCCATTCAGTTATCTTGCTGATTTCCATACTTCTTCTGTTTGGTCCAGGTCTTATTCTATCATTAACAGAGAAACTTAACATACTATAATTGCATCTCAAAACACTTTTTTCTGGATTTTTTTGGTGTTGGGGGTACATTTGTCTTGGCCCATATACTGCTGCTATTGCAATAGTGTCTCCGAATGCAAACATTGCACTTCCATCTGCATTAGGGATTATTCCAACTTCTGCTTTTATTTCTCTTGTTTCATCCAACTTTCTTCCATCTTCTCTCTTAAATTCTTTTGTTGTCATTTTTTTTTCTGCTCCTCAATCCATTCTTTTAATTTATCAGTAAGGCCGTGAATATAAGATTTTTCAGATACAAAAACGATTGCCTTTTTTGCAAGGAGCTCTTCTTCTATCTTGCTCCCCTTTATCCATATAATCCCATTTTGTCCTACAGTTATATTAGTATTGGTTTCTGTTTTTATTAAGTTAATCATGCTTCCGCCTTTTCCAATCACTCTTGGAACTTTGTTTGAATTTATTTTTATTATTATCCCCTCTTCCACTCTTCCTAATCCGCTTGACTTCATAGTTAAATCTATCCCTCTTTTTGTAATTCCCAAAACTTTAGCAACAACTACTTCTCCAATGCTTATCACTTCTTCTAAGTCTTCATTATCAATATACTTTGGGAATTCACTTACAGGGATAAATGCATTTTCTGAAGCACCGATGTTCATAACCCATCCATAATAAGTTATGTTTTCAACAGTCCCAATTACAACATTTCCTCTTCTAGGAATATAAACGCCTGATAAAGGAATTACTTTAATCAATCTGTCCTGCTCTTCTATTAATCCGTATTTAATCGCAACAATTTCTTTTTCTCTCTTTTCTGTTCCTTCTCCAGGCAAGTAGTCATCTCCTTTAGCAATAACTTCTCCTGGAATAACTACTTTTCTCTTTTCTTCTTCAGTCATTTTAAATCTCTCCTGAGTTTAAAAGGCAAAAAATTTCCTATTTTTTTCATTTTAAATCTCCTTCCCTCATTTCTTCAGTTATCGCACTTCCATGCGTTACTGCATTTAATTTATCATAAAAATCCATAATTAAACCTGCAGGAATGCTTATAATTGCTTCAAGACTCCCATCAGGAAGCCAGTTTTCCTTCTCTTTATACTGATTGATTACTCCATAAGCTTTTCCAGTATGTATTGCCGAAACAGTTATTTTTACTCTCTTTTTCTCAATTTTTATAGGGATAATCGGGCTTATAGCGGTGATTATATCATTTATTTGCCCATCAATTGAAGCATTTTTGATATTCACATGCGCCTCTTCAAGCGCAGATTTAATTCTTTCAGGTGTATGTGGGTTTCCTGTTGAAGGGTTTATTGCATTTTTAGACAAAAAATCAATCACCTGCTTTAACTTTTTCTCTCTTTCTTCATCTCTATGCTCTTGGCTCACAAGGACTTCTCCCTGTTTCACAATTTTTTTTGCAATTTCATAAACATCCTCTGTTCCGAAACATTCTTCTAGATCCTCTTCCTTTGCTCTAAAACCTTTTTTAGAGTCGCTAAAAACGCTGTCTATCTCAAGGAAATCTGCATTGCTGGACTCTCCTTTTTTGAATTTTAAGGATTTATCCAAATCAACTATAATCTCGAAATGTTTTCCTTTTTGTTTAATTCTTGCTAAGGTATTCATTTTAAATCTCCTTCATCGAGTTTAAAAGGCAAAAAACTGAAAGTTTTTTTCATGTTTAAAATTTCCTGTTTTGAACGAGGCAAAAAACTGAAAGTTTTTTTCATTTTAGATACTCCTTAAGATTGTCACCTTCTGCTCTTTCTATTTCATTTTTATCATTTTTTATAAATGCAATTTCAAACCTGTCGATATCAAAATTTTTGCCTTGTGTTTCTTTGAAGATATTTAATGCAAGTTTAATTCCCTGTTTAATCGTAAGTTTATTATTGTAATCTGCTCTTATCTTCTCTTTTATTTTCTCATCATCTTCTCCAATTGCACTTGCATAATAAGAAAAATAACTGCCTGTAACATCACTTACATAAAGTTCTGGTTTCTTGTCATTTAAGCCGGCAAACATTAAAGAAACAGCAAAAGGTCTTGCCCCGCCGTATTGAGTGAACATCTGTTTTGTGTTTGCAATTTCCTTAACCACTAGTTCTGGTTCTATAGGAGAGTCATAAGTAACTCTGTGCTGCTGTGATAAAAGTTGTGATTTCTCTATGAGTATTCTTGCATCAGAAGTAATCCCTGCTGTGCTTGCAATTATGTGCTCATCAATCTCATAAATTTTATTTGTAGACCTTTTTTCTATCAACTTGTCTACTATTCTTTTGTCTGCTGCAATAAATACACCATCACTGCAAACCATCCCTATACTGGCACTCCCAAGTCTTACTGTCTTTTCAGCATATTCTACTTGAAGCAGGTGTCCATCAGGAGAGAACATAGTTGCTGTTCTGTCATAACCCATTGCCTGGTGCTGCATATCCATATTTATATCCATTTTATATATTTAGCGTACAAATTTGGCTTATTCCCATTTTACTTATTTTTTAGAAGTTTATAATCAACTCAAATACTTCTTTATCTTCCTTTCATTTTTTATAAGAAGTATGGCTTTTTAAATATTTTGCTGGCCGTATTTTCCTGTGATTTCACCAATTAATCCTGCAATTGTCTCTCCAGTGCGGTTATGATAATTTAAATACACCACATTTTTTTGTTCCCCAATACCCTCTTCTACCCCCTCATGATATGAAAATATACAGAATTTTATTTGGGGATTGGCTTCTACAATTTCTTTTGCTTTCCCAATACAATCTTTTTTTAATTTA
>JAHIEH010000089.1 GCA_018901675.1 Nanobdellota archaeon | reverse complement strand
GTACCTTTATCTATGATTTCAATATGCAAGTATGATAATTACTCCAGAGACTTAGTTTTTGTTGCTCAAATGCACGATATAGGAAATTCTTTAATGGAAATTGCAAAAACAACAAAAGGTGCAGATTGGGAAAATGTAGATAAGAGAAAAAAGCACATGGAACTTGGGGCTGATCTCTTAACAGAGTGGTTAAGTCAATATAAAGCTTTGGGTAAATTGGGTATTTCTAAAGAGAGAATTGCGGAATTATCTGAAATTGTGGCCACCCATGATAACCCTTATCTAGGAATGCCTTTAAAAGGTGGTGAAGAGGCAAAAGCATTAAGATGTGCAGATAGAACTTTTATTATGATGGCAGGTAGTTTTTATAAGGATTTAGCCGCCTATCTTTCAGATGAGAAGTATTTAAAAAAAGCTGAGAAATTTGGGGTTCAACTCTCTCCAGAAGAATTTTTAAAATTTCGTCTGGCTTTTTTTTATAAAAATAAAGAAGATCTTCCTGAAGAGTGGGATACAACTCTTTTTCCTCTCGAACCAGATAGAGCAGGTTATAATGAAGGAGGAAGATATGATGAGCCATATACAAGAACAGGAAGAAAGATAGTCGGTGAACTATTTAAAAGAAGAGCAAAGGAGTTAGAAAACCTTTCTGAAATAAGAACCACTCTAGAATTTGCCAATCTGTTTGAAAAAGGATATTCTACAGATGTAAACTCTTTAATTAACCTCGCCTCCAGATAATTAAACTAAATTAAAGTACACTTTAATATGTCAAGATTTATTTTTTGCGTAAACTCCCTACTTTAGTTCGTGAGAAAGCAAAAATAAATCTTGAGCATGCTCAAGAACCAGACACGCCATACAATTTATTGTATGGTTCTTGACATAGGTATATCTCTAATAACTATTTTATCTCAGTAGAGTATAAAAAAGCTTAAAATGTTTGTTTTTTACCCCTAAGGTTGATAATGGACTTTGAAAGAAAAATAAAAAGCAGAGAAGAGCTCTCAAAAATATCTCTTGATTTAAGAACACAAGGAAAAATTATAGGTTTTACTTCAGGAGCATTTGATATTCTTCACGCAGGGCATGTGGATTATCTACAAAAAGCAAAAGCGCAGTGTGACTGTCTTATAGTTGGTGTAAATTCTGATATATCTGTTAAAAGCTACAAAGGAGATGAAAGGCCTATAATTCCTGAATCCGCAAGAGTAAATCTGATTTCTTCTCTCGAGTTTGTTGATTATGCTTTTCTTTTCGATGAAAGAAAAAACAAAGATAACTTAGAATCTCTTAAACCTCATCTTTATATTAAAGCAGGAGATTACAAAGAAGAAGAACTTACTTCTGCGGTTTATTTAGAGCCATGGAATGGCAGAGTTGTGTTAATTCCAGTTAAAGAGCAAATTTCCACTTCCAGTATTATAGAAAAAATATCCATTCTTTCTAAAAAAAATTCAGAAGCCAGCGCAGTTTCTTTAGATAATCCTCCTCAAAAGAAATCTTTTGCTGTTTTTCTTGACAGAGATGGAGTGATTAACGAAGAAGTTCATTTTCTTCATGAACCGGAAAAATTTAAGCTATTGCCAAATGTTGCAGAAGCTCTAAAAAAACTTAAGGATATGAATTACAAGCTCGTAATAATAACTAACCAAGGAGGCATAGGATTAGGCTATTTTACAAAAGAGGATTTTTTTAAAGTTAACAGCGAAATGTTCCGGCAGGTTTCAAAAGAGGGAATAAAGATTGACAAGATTTATTTTTGCCCCCACTCTCTAAGCGAAAACTGCGATTGCAGAAAGCCAAAAACCGCGCTTTTTGAAAGAGCAAAAAAAGACTTGAACATAGATGTGTCCAAAAGTTTTATGATAGGGGACAAAACAGAGGATATTTTGGCAGGAAAAAATGCAGGCACAAAAACAATACTTGTGCAGACAGGTTATGCTGGAAGAGACGGGAATTTTAATATTCTCCCAGATTATACAGCAAAAGACTTACTTGATGCTGCTGAATTTATTAAGCAAGCAGAAAATTTCAATATTGTTGATTTTAGCAAAATAAAAACTTATCCGATAAAAGATAGAATCTTAAACAAAGAGAGTATAACCCAATTTCCTAAGATTGAAAACAAAATAGAAATTTTTCCAAATAAAGATTTAGAAGAGCTTGCAGAAAGAGTGGTAGAATCAGTCAAAAATAACAGAAAAGTGGCAGTAATGATTGGGGGTCATGTAATTAAAACCGGGATGAGTCCTTATTTAATAGACTTAATGAAAAAAGGAGTTATAAATCACATCGCAATGAATGGCGCTACTTCTATTCATGACTTTGAAATCGCTATAGCCGGTGAAACAAGCGAGGATGTTGAAGCAGGAATTGCAAACGGCACCTTTGGAATGGCAGATGAAACTGGCAGATTCATGAACACAGCAATAATAGAAGGAGCTGAAAAAGGATTTGGATACGGGTATTCAATAGGAAAAAAAATCTCTGATTTAAATTTTCCTAATAAAGAATACAGCATTCTTTACAATGCCTATCAATTAAAAATCCCTGCAACCGTTCATGTTGCAATAGGGACAGACATAATCCATCAGCATCCTGTTTGCGATGGAGCTGCATTAGGAAAAGCATCTTATACTGACTTTAAAAAATTTGTATCTTCTTTAACAAACCTTGGGACAATAATCAACATCGGCTCTGCTGTTGTTCTTCCTGAAGTTTTTTTGAAAGCAATAACCATAGTAAGAAATCTGGGATATGATGTGAAAGACATAACAACTGCAAATTTAGATATGATTAACCATTACCGGCCCAGAGTTAATATTGTGGAAAGGCCGCCAAAAGCATTGGGAGGAAAAGGGTTTATGATTATCGGCAAGCATCAGGAGCTTATTCCTTCTTTGTATAATTTAATTATCCAGAAGCTGCCGCATGTTTGAGGCTTGATTTACGTCAAATAATACAAGTGATACTAAAACAATGAATCATAATAACAAAAACAAATAAAAACCCACTTAGCGATTATTTTCTATGGTTAAAGAGGAAACAAAAGAGAAGTTAAAGAAATGGCTGAACAACAAAAATAATCTTTATCTTTTAGGCATTCTTATTTTGGCATTTGCAATTCGCTTATATTATTTTATTCTTACTAAAGACCAGACTTTATGGTGGGATGAAGCAGAATATATGGCAAGTGCAAAAGCTCTTGCTTTTCATTTTCCATGGGAAATATCTCCGCAGAGAACGATGTTATTCCCATTTTTGGCGTCTCTTGTCTATAGATTAGGCTTAGGAGAGTTATCTATCAAATTCATTTTAGTCCTGATGCCGTCTGTTTTAGTAGTATTCACCACTTATCTTTTTGTTAAAGAGATTTATAATGAAAAAATTGCGCTTATAACTTCTTTTATAACCGCTGTATGCTGGATTCATATATTCTACACAGAAAGAGTAATGAATGATGAGTTGGGCTTTTTATTCGGGCTTTTAGCTTTCTTCTTTTTTTGGAAAGGTTATGTTTCAGGCAAAAATAACAAGCTTGTTTATCTGTCTGCATTTTTTATTGCCTTAAGCTTTCTAATAAGACCGACAGGAATTTATTATGCAATAATTATTGCTTTATTCCTATTTGTGACAGAACAATTTAGATTTTTAAAGAAAAAACAATTATGGATTATGATTCCTGTTTTTTTACTCACTCTTTCCCCCTATCTAATTTGGTCTCAAGCATATCATGGCAATGCATTTGCATTTACTAGTGCATACACTGGGCCAAATACTTCTATTCAGGGTTATGGGTGGTGGATGCTCCAGTTTGTTTATGATTACCCCGAATTAATTTTTTTTATCTTCTTTTTGGCAGGGCTTTTAACTCTGATTCCCCTTGCTTTGTCTATTGATAAATTGGCTAAGGGAGAAAAGAATTACCAAAACGATCTTCTAATGCTAATTTCTATCTTGTTTATATTAATATTTTCAATATTTATGCTGAGAGCAGGGGAAAATAGGTGGTTGATGATAATGTCTTTAGGAATTTTTGTTCTTTCTGCAAAAGGAATTTTACTTTTCATGGGTTTTATAAACAAGAATCTTGGAAAAACCATTGCTGTTGTTTTGTTGGTCTTGATTCTTGTTTTAGGCGCATATTTTCAGCTTAAACATAATGATATACTGATAAAGGAGAAACTTGAGAGCTATGCCCCTGTTAAGAATGCTGGTTTATGGATTAAGGAAAATTCCAATTCTACAGACAAAGTTTTTTCAAGAAGCTGGCCCCAAACAGCATATTACAGCGATAGGGAAACATTCACTTTTGACATGCTTTACACTACTGAAAAAAATGAGAGTGATTTTACTTCTCTCCTGCTAAAAAACAAGCCAAAATATATGGTTCTTTCTATTTTTGAACCTCATTCACCATGGTTAATCGGCTGGCCGCAAAAATATTCTTATGCAGTCACTCCTGTAAAAGTTTATCAGGGGGTTATAAGTGGGACTCCTCAGCCTTTTTTGGTAATTTATGAGATGAACTACTCTGAACTTGAAAAACCAAGAGTAATTATCAAGTAGAATTAAGTTTTATCGCCTACTTTCTTAATCCAATTTTCCACATCAATAACATCTTCACATAAGTAACAATCACCGCAAAGCACACAAATGGATGCGCAAACCAAGCTATATCCCTAATTTTTATATAACCTCTCATGCTGTGATAAAAAGGAACTATAAAAGTTGCCATTGCCAAAGCAGCAAGGGCTTTTTCTCCAAGAGTGGATTCCCACTTGTATCTTCTTTTTCCATAATCTCTCGTAAAAATATTCAGATTCCTTTTTAACTTCCCAAGAAAATCTTTAAATGAACTTGAATGCAAGTGGATAATGTCTAATTTCACCATAGCATATTTGTTATATCCTTGTAAAATTAAATCCTGCACACAGTCTAAATGAGAAAATGCAGGCTGGTAATTTGTTTTTAAAAGATATTCTTTCTTAATTGTAAAACCAACTGAACCGATTGTAGGCATGTTTTTCTTTGTGAATTCAGTAAGAAAATAATCTCCTTTATCTTCTGCAGGAGTCACTTTCCATTTTTTCTCCCAAAGCATTAACCTATCTCTTTTTTTTAAATAAATTGTTAAAGGGTCTGTAATCCCAAAAAGTGTGGCATACCTGTCAAAAAAAGCATCATTTTTGTTGTATTTAAACCAAACAGGGCCAGCGCCAATTACACTTTTTTCTTTCAATAAAGGCTCTATTATTCTGCAAATCCAATCCTTTCTTGTTAGTATATTATCTCCATCTAAAAACATAATACACTCTCCTTTGGAATTTTCTATACCCAGAGATTTTCCTATGTCATAATCATGCTTTCCATTTCTCACCAGCTTGATTTTATATTTTCTAGCAGTTTCAACGCTTTTGTCTGTGGAGTCATCATCCACAAAAACAATTTCTATTTTCTCTTGCGGGTAATCCTGTTCTCTTATGCTTTTCAGGCAGGCTTCTATCTTTTTTTCCTCATTAAAAACAGGCATAACAATGCTTATTGTTGGTAAATCATTGGTTTTGGTTTTCATTTTTTTATTTTTAACATTTTATTTAAACTTGCTAT
>JAHIEH010000013.1 GCA_018901675.1 Nanobdellota archaeon | reverse complement strand
TTGGACAAGTGAGGGGCTGATGGGTTATTTGTATAAGCAAGAACAGTCAAGCACTTATAGGTTAGACAGGTGCTGGAGTGAATTAAGAAAAGAGCATTTTACTTCTAAAGACTGCACAGCAGAAGGCGGGGCGCTTAATGATATTTTGGGTTATGCTTATTCTTCACAAAAAACAAATACCTCCCCTGTTTATAGATGTTATTGGAAAGAAAAAAATGAATATTTTGATTCTTTATCGAGCAACTGCGAGGGGTATATTGTTAATTCAACTTTAGGGTGGTTTTTGAAAAGCGGGGAAGGAGGAGAATCGCCTGTCATTCCTGAAGAAAAAGATTACATTTTAACTTGTTATCATGAATTTGCACTGGATTGGCATCGTTCAGCATGCAAGCCAGAGAACTGCATAAATAGCGATTATGTAAAATGCGAGACTAAACGGCAGTTTCTTAGAAAATATTATCGAGAAATTTGCTCAAAAACATCTGAAACTCAATGTTTGGGCAATCCTTCTTGCGGGGAATCTCAAGAAATAGCAAGAAGAGAATGCGGAACAATTCCTGGAATGAATTATACTGTTGAGATGTCTATTTCAACTTTAAAAGATAATTATACAATTGGGGAGGCTGTGGGGTTGAGTTAAGATGGGGAAGAAAATTATATTTATTTTTTGTTTATTATTAATAAGTGGATTATTAATGGTTTCTGCTGTTGAAGAGGATGAATCAATACAAAATCAAAAAGATGTAATGACTATAAATAGTTATTTAACTAATAATCAAATAATAACAGATAGCGGAGTTGTTTATAGCAATGTTAATGGTGTTCCGAATATAATCTCTACTGCCAATGCTTCTTCAATGTCACAGCAACCAAAAACTTATGGTTATATTGTAGAATTGGAAGAGATGCCTTTGGTTAAAAAAGAAATAGAACTTGTCAATACTGCAAATAAAACCCAACAATTTATAGATAATCATCCTGTGGTTAGTACTATAACTACTTATAGATATTGGGCAACAACACCAGAAAAAATAAAACCTCAGTTAAATAAATATAGGCAGAAAATTGAGAATGAACACCAAGCAATAAAAGAAAAGATTAGAGGGAAAATTTCTAAAAATTTAATAACAGGGAATGCTGTTGCAGATGAAAATTCTGTAGAAGTCCTTAGTGAGTTTAAAAATACATTTAATGGAATTGCTTTGAATGTTTCTACACAGGAAGCTGAAGAAATAAAATCTGTTTCTGGTGTTAAAAAAGTTTATCCAAATTATGAAGTTAAAACTATGTTAATGGATTCTGTTCCTTTAATAAATGCTGATGATGTTTGGCAGTTGGATGCTAATGGAAATAATTGTGCAGAAACAGGAGAAGAATGTTTAACAGGAGAAGGAGTTACTATTGCAATAATTGATACTGGAGTTGATTATACTCATGAGGATTTGGGTGGGTGTATATCTGAACAATTTTTAGCAGGAAATTGCGGGAAAGTTATTGGTGGTTATGATATTTATAATAATGATAATGACCCTATGGATGACCATGGGCATGGAACTCATTGTGCAGCAATAGCAGCAGGAGGAGGGGCAGATTATTTAATAAATTATAAAGAAGGGGATTTAATAAAGTTTAGAGATAAAATCCCAATAAGTAAAGGAGACTCTAACGCTTTTACAAGGCTTTTATATGTTAAAGAAGTTTATTATTCCTTTGAATTGAGTGTTGGAACGATAGTTTTACAAGATTTTTTGACTAAAGAAAATTTTCGTAAAATTTTTTATCAAGATGATATCCCCACTCTTTATTTCACTATTGATGGGGAAAGGTATTATATCGGAATCGATTTAAATTCGATTAATAATTTAGAAGGTGAATTTAATTTTTCCCTTTATTGGGGGGCTGGTTCTTCTAATATGAATGGGGGGGATTTTTCTTCAGAAGTGTCTTTTTATTTACCAGCTCTACATGGTGTTGCTCCTGATGCAAAGATTTATGCATATAAGGTTTTGGATAATGAGGGTCGTGGAACTATGGACGGAGTGATTTTAGGAATAGAAAGAGCAGTTGATCCAAATCAAGATGGAGACTTTTCAGACCATGTTGATGTTATTAGTATGAGTTTAGGAGGAGGGGGAAATCCAGATGATGCTGTTTCTACAGCAGTCGATAATGCAGTTGATGCTGGTGTTGTTGCAGTTATTGCAGCCGGGAATAATGGGCCAGGAGAAAACACAATCGGAAGTCCTGGAACAGCAAGAAAAGCAATTACTGTTGGAGCAACTGATAAAAATGACCAGATTGCAGATTTTAGTTCAAGAGGTCCTATTATTTGGGAAGATGCTGAAGGAAAGACACAGATATTAATTAAACCAGACGTTATTGCTCCAGGGGTAAATATTTGTGCAGCCCAATATGATTCTGCCTGGGATAATAAAAAATGTTTGGATAATAATCATGTTGCTATTTCTGGAACTTCAATGGCAACCCCGCATGTAACAGGAGCTGTTGCTTTATTAAAACAAAAAAATCCTGATTGGAGTCCTGAAGAAATAAAAATGGCTTTAAGAAATAGTGCTTTTGATTTGGAGTACAATATAACTATTCAAGGATATGGAAGACTGGATGTTGAAAAATCTATAAAATTAGAAAATATAGCCATCGCAGAAATAGAGGGTAATGGAGATGTTTCGGGGAATATAAACATATTTGGAACAGCAAGGGGTAATGAATTTTCTAAATATGAGGTGTATATCGGAAAAAATAATGATTGGAACCTAATTTGTAGTGGAAATGAACAAATAGATGAAGGTATTTTATGTAGTGATTTTGATACTTCTTCATCCCCTGATGGGTATTCTTATCTAAAACTAATTGTTTATAATCATGATGATTCTAGTAGTGAAGATTTAAGTTTGATTAATATAAAAAATATTTTTATTTCAACTCCTAATAAGAATGATATTTTTGGTGCAAATAAACAAATTTGGGTTGAGGGTACTATTATAAACTCTCATTTTAGCAGATATTATCTTGAATGGGGTTACGGGGAAAATCCTTCTGAGTGGTATATTGAAGGAATTGATTTAGAAGGTGAAGGATTAAATCCTATTATTAATGGTAGATTAGCAGGCTTTGATTTATCCATTATTAACAAGCCTTCTTTTATAACTATTAAGCTTAATGTGATTAGAGATGATGATTTTATCTTTACTAGAACTGGGGCAATTTTTGTTAATCCTTATTTGAAAGAAGGATTTCCAGTTACTGTTCCTTACAAAGAGAATCAATGGCCGTCATTTTCAGACCATGTTTCTATAAACAGCAAAAATGAAATTATCTTCCCTGCTCTTACTGTTAATACGCGCCTTGTTGATGATGGTTTGTATTCCTATAATTTTAAAGGAGAATTATTAAACAGATTAACCAGTCCACTTTTTCCTATTGTTTATTCTATGTTGAATTATGATTCATCAGAAAATTTTAAGGATATTTACCTTATCGCTTTTGGTCCAAAGTATCAAAATAATTATGGAGGGTATGCTCGACCTTCTCATATTGTAAGAGCTGACCAGGCCGGATTTGAAACAGTTAAAACTTTTGGAGAACATACAGAAAGCAATTTAGTGGAAGGCTTATCCATCATTTTTTCCATAATTAGTGATATAGATCTTGATGGGAAAAGAGATTTTATTTATCCATATTACACTTTTGACTCTACAATTGGCGAAATAACAAAAGGAGGAATCGGAGTTATAAGTAATAATGGATCTTTTTTAAATGAATGGACCCCTGAAAGCGGAATAACTCCAACAGGCTATCAATTGAATCTCCCTTTTGTAACTGCGGATTTAGACCGAGACGGATTTAAAGAGGTTATTGCTTCTTATAATTATTGGACAGATGTGGGGACTCTTGATCATTCAAAAATAATTATATTCGATGATAGAGGTAGTATTAAAAAGCAGTTTGATGTGGGGTCTAATCATTTTGTTAGCCCATTATTGGCTGTTGCTGATTTGAATGATGATGGTAATTTAGAAATAATTTATGGATCAAAAAAACTAGAAGTTTATAATTTTAATGGGGAAAAATTATTTGAAGTTAATCCTTTCCAATATCTCGACTCCGATTTTAATGAAGAGTATGATCCGGTTCCAATTCATTCTTTAAGCATTGGTTTAGTTGAGGGTAAACCTTCTGTATTCTTTGTGGCAGGACTTTCTAATAATCGTCTTTCGTCTCCAAATCTCCCCTCTAAAATTGTTGCTATTGATGGGGGAAATAATCCAATTTTAATATCTGAAGAACTTCTTAATACTACATTAGAAGGGATTGCAATAGAAAATATAGATGATGATCCTAATAATGAGTTCATAACTATAGGATATGGACGCAGTAATCAGTATCTCCACATTTTTGATGATGATGGAAAGCTAATTAATCAATATTTCTTATCCGTAGCATCATGGCGCCCTTTATTCGAGGAATGGTTAACACCACTTATTTATGATATAGATGAAGATGGAAAAAATGAGATTATTGTTTTAACTAGTAGTTATGATTATAATGAAGGCGATTTAGATCATCTTCATATGCTAATCAAATTACATGTCTTTGAGACTAATGGAATACCTAGTAATAGCGGGTGGAATCAATTCCAACACGACCCGCAACACACAGGATGTTATGACTGCGACAAAGAGGGAATTCCTGTAACACCAAGAACAAAATCCATAATAAACAATACTGGGAATGCAAGTGTTGAGGGGCATTTGCTTATGAAAGTTGAGAAGTATGATAATGCAACTGGAATCTGGATAGATAAACAGATTATTGTGAATGACAGCAAAGATACTGCTGAAAGAATTATTCCTGCCAAGGGTTATCTTGCTCTTGATACTATCTGGAATGAAGCAGGGGGTTATACGACGACAGAAGCAGGGAGATTCAGGGTTTATGCTTCTTTAAGAGATGAGAATATGATGACAATGATTACAAGCGAAGGAAACAAATTAGAAGCGAGTTATGAGTTTGAAGTCATATAACCTTGGTTACTCCTTTTGCCCATGTTGATAAACTTGATAAAACGAAAGGTTTTTAAACTTCTGTAGGTACATAGTTATCATAAATGATAACTATGGTTCATTGAAAGATGAAAAAAATAGAATTAATGAATGAATTGAATAAATATCCTGTGTTTACTCTTAAAACCGTGAAAGAAATAATCGGCAAGAATAGGGAATATGCAAAATTAGTTGTTTATCGGCTGAAAAAAGAAAAGCTCATTTTTGAAATAGAGAGAAATAAATATACTTCACAAAAAGACCCTATTGCAGTAATAAGCAGCATAATCTGGCCGTCTTATATTTCATGCTGGTCTGCATTGCGTTATTATAATTTGACAGAACAGCTCCCAGAAATTTTCTTTGTTATTACAACAAGAGCAAAGAAAAAAAGAATAATTGAGTTTGGCAATATAAAAATAGTTTTTATAAAAACAATTCCAAAATATTTTTTTGGGTACAAAAAAGAGATATATAACGGATTTGAGGTTTTTATTGCAGATAAGGAGAAGGCATTAATTGACTCTAGCCTATTCAAAAAAGCCTCTTTTTTAGAAATCTGCAGTATTATAAAAAATAGCAAGGAAGATATTGACTTTAATCTGCTTTTGAATTATTTGATTAGAACAAAAAATAAAGCATTGATAAAAAGGTTTGGGTTTTTATTAGAAAATTTAACAATTGATGTTCATAGATTAGAAAAATTGATTGATTTTAAATATATCCCTTTAGATTACAGTATTGGAGTAAATGCTAAAATGAAAAGAGATAAAAAATGGAAGGTAATTAAGAATGTTGACATATGAAAAACTTGAACAGATTGCAAGGCTTAAAAGATTATCTTTAAACAGCACAGAGAAAGATTATCTGCAAAATCTAATATTGTTCAGTATCTATTCTAATGTTGGAAAAGAGCTCGTTTTTAAGGGAGGAACCTGCCTTTATAAAATATACAAATTAGACAGATTTTCTGAAGATTTAGATTTTACAGCTAAAAACTTTGATGCTAAAAAAATAGCGGATAAGATAATAAAAGATTTAATCCTTTTGAATATAAAGGGGAAAATCAAGGAGATTAAAGAATATAGAAACGAAATAAATGTAAGATTAATTTTTAATGGTCCCCTGTATAGGGGGAGCAAAGAAACGCAATGCTTTATTCCATTAAATATAAGCTTGAGAGAGCAACTCCTGCTTGAACCTAAAAAAGAATATATTACTTCTTTGTATAAAGAACTCCCTAATTTTTATGTTTTTGCAATGAATGAGAAGGAAATTCTGGCTGAGAAAATCAGGGCAATATTTATGAGGCAAAAACCAAGAGATGTTTATGACCTTTATTTTTTATTAGAGAAAGGAGCAGAATTTGATATGGGGTTGATAAACAAAAAACTTTCTTTATACAACCTTAAGTTTGACTTAAAAGAATTAAAAAATAGAATTGAAAAAATGAAGGGGTTTTGGCAGACAGATTTGAAAAATTTAATGATAAAAGCACCAGAGTTTGAAGAGGTTAGAGGTGAGATAATTAAACATATAGATAATTCACTTTGAATAAAGATACTTGTGAATTTAAAGTTGTTTAAAACCTCATTTTCTTTCCGAACTTTTTTGCAAGTTTTTGAAGCTGTTTTTGGCTGGGCATTCCGCTTTCCATATCCATTGAACTGCCTGTTTTTATCATTTCATTAAGCATTTTGTATTGTTTTAGCAACGCTCTTATTTCACTTGTTGCAACACCAGAGCCTTTTGCAATTCTGCTTATGCGGGAGGTTTGCTTTTCCAGCAACTCGGGATTGTTTATTTCTTCAGGAGTCATTGATTTTATAATATGCTGCCATTTTGCTATTTTTGCTTCTTGATTTTCAATAAGGTTTTCTGGTATTTTTGCCCCCCCTAAACCAGGAATCATGGATTTTATTTTGTCAAATCCTCCCAAAGAAGACAGGGATTTAGTTTGCTCAACAACATCCAGCAAAGTCAGTTTCCCCTCTTCAAGATTTTTCTGCATTTTCTCCTGCTGTGATTCATCTGTTACAGATTTTATTTTTTCAATTAAAGTCTGCAAGTCCCCCATTCCGAGAAGCCTCGAGAGGAAAGAGCTTGGATTAAATTCTTCAATATCATTAATTTTTTCTCCTGTTGTTATGAAGTAAACTCCTGCATTAGTTTCAGCGCAGGCTGTTAGAGCCCCTCCACCTTTTGCAGTAGAGTCCATTCTTGTGATAATAACTCCTGAAATTTTTATTGCTTCTTGAAATTCCTTTGCCTGGGTTTTTGCAGCCTGCCCAATGTCCGCAGGCATAATTAAAATAGATTCTGTGGGCTTTATGGTTTTGTTTAATTCTTTTAATTCTGAAATTAACTCTTTATCAAGAGTATGCCTTCCGGCAGTATCAATAAGGATTAAATCATAATCCTCCAATTGTTTTTCAAAGCTTTTCCAGATTTTCAGGGGATTTTTTTCTTTTTCATCTATAAAATAATTCAACTTGTTTTTTTCTGCAAGCTGTTTCAGCTGTTCTGGAGCTGCTGGGCGGTGAACATCCAAACCTATTAAAGCAACTTTATTCCCTCTTTTTGAAAAGTGATTTCCCAGTTTTGCTATTGTTGTTGTTTTTCCAGAGCCGTACAAACCTAAAAGCATAATTCTGTTCTGGCCTTTTTGGAGTTTCAGCTGTTTGTATTCTCCAAGAATGTTTAACAGCTCATCATGCAGAATTTTAATCATGTGCTCTTTTTTTTCTATGCCTTTAAGCCTTTCATCTAATGCCACTTTTTTCACTTTATCTGTCAGCTGTTTGACAAGAGAGACATTTACATCTGCTTCAATCAATGCTCTCTGCAAATCTTTAACTACAGAATCCACAAGGTTTTTGTCAAGAAATATAGCATTTGCTATCTTGTTGGTTGCTTTTCTTATGACTTCTCCTAACCTTTCGAGCATGCAAAAGAGAGCAGAATAAAGGTTAATAAAGTTTCGCTTGCGAAACTTTAAACTCATCAATAGGTTTATAAATCAAAATCTTTTGATAAACAAACGCTTTTCTAGATTTTTTAAAAATTAAATAAAATGAAACAAACAGAAACAAGATTAGAGGGAAAATTAGAAGAAAAATTTGAAAGAAACATTGTAGTTTATACAGCAGATGCTGGGAAGAATTTGGACAGAAGGATTCATGGTTCACTTAGATTGAGTCCAAAATATGACTTGGCTTCTTTTATAAACTATACAGAAAGGATAAATATGAATAACTGCGAAAATTACTATATTTCCGACAGAGCATCTCTTAAATTTGATCCGGAATCAATATCCAAGGGTATTTATTATGTTGACAGAGATAACATTATCTTTGTTCATGCTTATAACAAGGAAAATAGTCAGACAACCAAAGATGTTAAACTTAAGACTCAGAAATTTAGATTAGATGGAATGGGAATTTTTCATGGAGCATTCAAAGTCCCAAGGGGGCAAAAAATGAATGAAGAATATTTTAAAACCCATTCTAATTGTTTAATCCCTGTTTATTATCTGTCAGAAGATAAAGGAGATTTGTGGGAGAATGTAATTGAACAAGAAGTGAAGCAAACCGGCTTGAAACTGCCTATGACTATGGGTTTTTTGGTTAATACTGATTATATTAAGATTATTAAATAAATTCTATATCTGTAGCAACCTTTATTGATATGTCCAGAATTGTTTTTTATGCAAACTCCCTACTTTAGTTCGTGAGAAAATAAAAAAATTCTTGAGCACTTCAGGAATGCAAATTCCTGAAAGTCATCAAAAACTTCTGTTTTTGAGATGCTCAAGACACCAAGAATCCGGTCAATCAAGGATTCTTGGGTGCGCTCAAGAATCTAAGATTCTTGACGACCAGACACGCCATACAATAAATTGTATGGTTCTTGACAAATCCCAAAACTTTTTCTTTCTCATCTAGAGGAATGTAGTATTTTCTGGTTATATAATCTATATGATTTTCAAGGTTGTCCATTTTAGAGTGTATTTCTTTTTATTTATAAGAATTAGTATATTAAATTGATTGAGTAATTTTTTACAGATTACAGCCTCAATTTATCTTTTTTTATAAATAATATCATGATGTCAGAAATGCTAACTGCATTTCTGAGCATCCTAAAAACCCAACGAACAAACGAAAGGGTTTTTTTGATTGTCAAAATCTGAGAAAAAAATAAGATTATTAATCCTATCAAATTTAAATACAAGAACAAAATGCCCTACATGAACCCGTTTAAATTCCTTCATGTCATATCGTAAATTTTTATAATGGTCAATATCAGGGTTATTTATGACTTCCTTCATTTTATTAAAAATATTTTCATAAAGTTGCCTGTCTTTTTTTTGAAGTTTGGCAAGAATTCTATCGAGCTCTCTACTTGTTTTGTATCCTCTTGGCATTTTACCTCTTTTCTATTTTCTTTCTTAATTGTTCGATAGAATTAAAAGTCTCTCCATAGCCCTCTTCTTCAATCTTTCTTAATTTTTCTAAGTATTCAGGCCTTAATTCTGGCTCGATTATATTTGCGCCACATTCAAGAACTATTTTTGCTATTGCTTCACTCTTAGTTTTTAAGTTGTATCTAGCTTTCACTATATTCAAAATGTGGTTTGCTTCTTTAGGAATTTCAATCATTGCTTGTACCATTTTTTTCATATATATTCAATATATACATCATATATATACTAAGTATATAAACTTTTTGGTTATAAATTTCCTCTAAACACTGAACGATGGTATCTTTCTGCACCTTGGGCATACCATATAGACTTCAGAAAAATTTACAATCCTAATCTCTTTATGAATTTTTCTTTGTCAAAGGGCTCGATTTCTGAGTAAGCCTGGCCTGTTCCGAGATAGAGAATTGGTTTTTTTAGGATATAGCCAACTGACAAAGCAGTCCCGCCTTTTTCATCAACATCTGCTTTTGTTAGGATTATGCCGTCTATGCCAATAGAAGAATCAAAACTTTTTGCCTGCTCAAGAACATCGTTTCCTGTCAAACTTTCCCCTACAAAGATTTTCAAATCTGGCTTTGAGACTTTGGAAATTTTTTCTATTTCTCTTAACAAATCTTTGGAAGTATGCATTCTTCCTGCAGTATCTATAAGAACGCAGTTTATTCCATGCTTTTTTGCATATTGAACTGCATCAAAACAAACAGAAGCAGGGTCGCTTCCATAATCATGGTTTATAACTTTTACTCCAACTTTTTCTCCATGCTCTTTTAATTGTTCTATGGAAGCAGCACGAAAAGTATCTGCTGCGGCTAAAATGCAGGAGATGCCTTGTTTTTTAAGGAAATGAGCAACTTTTGCTATTGTTGTTGTTTTCCCTGTTCCATTAATTCCGAAAAACAAAATAACATAGGGCTCTTTGCTTTCTTGGCTTTTCATTTTCTCTTTTACTTTTTTTGCAACGTCAAAAGGTTCAATAAGAATTTCTCTTATTATCTCCTTGAAAGAATCTTTCACTTCTTCTTCAAGCTCTTTTTTTAAAAGCTCTTTTCCTACAATTTTTTCTTTTAATTCTTTGATAATTTTTTCTGCGACTTCTAAGGCAACATTATTCTCTAAAAGAAGGTTTTCAAGCTCTTCTGCATAAATATCAAATTGCTTTTCGTCAAGCTTTATTTTTGTTATCCTTGACTTTATTCTTGCTATAAAGCCACGTTCTCCTGGAATTGGCTCTTCTTTATTTTCTGCTTCTTCTTTTTCTTCTAATTGTTTTTCTATGTTTTTTATTTGGTCCAAATCTGGTTCGTATTTTCTTTTGACTAAATCAAATTTTAAAGGCATAGGAATTTCTTTGGCTTGTTTTTTTGCTGGTTTGTTCTTTTTTTCAAGTTTTTTCTTTTCTTGCGGGCTTTCTGATTTTTCTTTTTCAGCTTTCGTTATCTTTTTTGTCCAGCTTTTGAGCTTTTCTTTTAAAAATTTAAACATGTTTATAGTAGATGCAGGGGATTTATAAAATTGAGTAAAGGGTGAGTGATGAGGAATTTTGAGAAAGATTAAAAAAGGGGTTTTCTTTAGAAAGGATATAGATTAACAATGTATTGAAAGGAGGTGAAAAATGAATAATAAAGTAATGATTATAAGTAGTATTGCAGTGATTCTTATGATTTCCATAGTCACAGCAGGATTTAGTGAATGGATGACTGGAAGAGCTGTTGGAACGTATACCTCTAGCTGGTATAAGTATTCTAATTGCCAGGATTCAGATAATGGATCTGATTTTAATATTGCAGGAGTTGTTAGGGTTGTTAGAAATGGAGTGGTAACAAATCTTAAGGATAAAGTTCAAACTCGCGATAGAAATATAATAAGAGAATATGCATGCGTGCAGTTTAGCTCTTATTCTAAGTACAGATATATTGACAAAGTATGTGAAAATGGCTTTGAAGAAGTCACAGCCAATTCTCCTGATGGAACTTCAATAAGCAATGTTGCACGATGTGTTGCTCCTGAAGCTGTAGTCTGTGTTGATACAGATGGAGAAGGAGTTATTGGAAAAAACCCAGAAGAAAGCGGGGCTGTTTATATAAGTAATTCCCAGACAGTATCTTTTGATAAATGTATTACAGGTACGACGAGCCAAAAATTAAAAGAGTTTTATTGTACAGCAAATGGCCAGATAGATAGCATGATTCTTGAATGTGAATCTTCATGTACTGGAGAATCTGTGGCAGTTGAAGGTAAGGCTACTGCTAATGCAGGTAAATGTACTCCTAAACCGGCATCTTGTGTAGATAGTGATAAGGGGATTAGTGATGATGGAATTATAATCACAATAAAAGGAACAACAACAGCTATTAGTGAACAGGGAATAGTTATTTCTAAAACAGATAGATGTTACATAACAACTAAGAAGAAAGTAGAGGAATTTTATTGTGAAGGTATAAATTTAAAATCAGTAATCAAGAATTGTACTGGCAATAATGTGTGTGTTAATGGCGCTTGTAGTTCACCTGTTTGTTCGGATAGCGATGGCGGAATAAAATATACTGTATTAGGAACAACTACTTCAGCATATGGAACAGCAACAGACGTTTGTGTAGGAGATAAAACCCTATTAGAGTTTTATTGCCACTCTCCAACAAGTAAATCAATCCAGCATTATTCAAAACAATGTGTATATGATTGTGTTGATGGAGCTTGTACAACAGGAATTGGACAAGTAATTGAAGGTGCTTCTACAGGGACAGAAGACCCCGTACCTACAGAAACAGAAGTTCCAGCATATACTGGAACAATTAATAGCAATTGTAATCAGTGTTTAGCAGATGGTGCTTGTACAAAGGGAGAATGTCATGCTACTACAGAGGGATGTTATTGGGCAGATGCAGTCAATTGTCTTTCTTGTGTGGATGTATCCTGCGGGACTTATGCAAATAGACAAGCAGATTGTATTGAGGATAGATGTGGTACTGGATGTGTATGGGACCCAAATATGTTTCCTAATCTAGGTGGATATTGTAAGGCTGCTTAATTTTTATTCTTAATTTTTTTTTCTTTTTTTTCTTTTTGCCTATTGATTATTGTTTTCGCTTGGTTGCTTTTCTGTGGATTTTTTGAGGGTTGTTGCTATTCCAGAGAGCATATAAATTTTTATAAAGAAACAATAACTTAATTCTATGAGATATATTAAAAATAGGAAATTTTCAAAATGAAAGGCATACTTGTTATACTTGATGGGGCTGCAGATTTGCCTAACGGCCAGCTGAATGAACAAACGCCATTAGAAGCGGCTAATATGCCTAATTTAAATTTCTTGGCTGCGCGAGGGGAGCTTGGGCTGATGAATCCTGTTAAGCCGGGTTTTATCCCTGAATCAGATGAAGCAATTGTTTCTATATTTGGCAATGATTTAATCTCAAGTACAAGGGGGCAGTTAGAAGCAGTAGGAGCAGGAATAAAATTGACTCGGGGCGATTTAGCTTTAAGGAGCAATTTTGCTACGATTGATTCTCTAAAAGGGGGAAACATTTTAGACAGGAGGGCAGGTAGAACTCTGACAACAGAAGAAGCAGAAATTCTTGCTAAAGAGCTAAACAAAAAAATAAAGCTTAGTTCAAAGTTTATATTCAAGCCAACTATCCAGCATAGGGGTGTTTTAGTTTTGAGAGGCGGGCTTTCTGATAACTTCTCTGGAAATGACATTTCTTATTATAAAGCAGGAAGGTTAAACACAGTGGATAAAATAAAAAACTGCATAGCCTTGGATGATGATGAAACTTCTCAATACACAGTAAATATGGTAAACGAATTCATCCGAGAAGCATACGCAATTTTGAATATACATCCTGTAAATGAAGCAAGGAGGAAAAAAGGGCTTATGCCTGCTAATTTTCTTCTTGTTAGGGGAGGGGGCATAGAAAACCCTAAACTAATCCAATACAAAAAATGGCTTTCAATTGCATATATGCCTTTGGAAATTGGATTTTCCAAACTTTCTGGGATGAACACTTTTTCTTTTGAATACCCTGAGTTAAAGGAGATGGATGTTTATGAAAATCTATATGAAGGGCTGAAAAAGGCATGTGATTTTTCCATAAAAACTATTGAAGGAAATTATAAGAAAGCAGATTATGCTTATATTCACATTAAAGAAACAGATATTCCTGGGCATGACAACAAGCCTCTTGAAAAAAAAGCAATGCTGGAATATATTGATAAAACACTTTTTTTATTTTTAAAGAATTTTGCCCCTCCAAATGAGATTAAAGTTCTTGTAACCTGCGACCATACCACCCCATGTAGAATAAAAAGCCATTCTGCTGACCCTGTTCCTGTTCTGCTTTATAATATGCAGAAGCCAGAAGAAAGGAGATTTACAGAAAAAGAGGCAAAGAGTGGAAGCTTAGGAAAAATGAATGGAAACGAATTGTTTAAGAAAGCAGGGTTTTTGAAGTAGAAAAGAGTGCGGAGTGTTTAGTTTTTACATTATCTATTCGTAAATTTAGCGGAGTATAACCTTTTTTACTATAATAATAATTAAAAATCCCCCTTTATTTTGATGATTATGATAACTTATAATGATATTTATGAAGCAGCAAGGAAAGAGAGATATGCTGAACAATTACAGCCGTTGCAGAAGAACTTCATTCAGGAAGTAGCTGGTTATTTGAAAGAGAAAAAAGAGATTGCTTCCAAGGAGGATAATGAATTTTCTGATGTAATAATAAAGACAAAAAAGCAACTGGAGAATGCAATTACCATTTTTAAAGAGCTGATGCTAAGAAGGCGAAAGAAACTTCTAACTCTTGTTTTGGTTGCCGCTGAAACAGGAATTTCCAAGCAGGATTTTGAAAATATGCTTAGTCTTGAGAAAGAGCTGTTTGAGGAGTTGATGAAAAGCATAGATTTGATTGACAAGAAGATGAATGAAGAGTTTAATGGGAAGAAAGAGGAAGAAAAAAGAAATGAGCTTGTTGTTTTTAATGATGATGTCGGCGAGTTTATGGGTTTGAATGGTGAGGTTGTAGGTCCGTTTAAAAAAGGGCAGATTGCTAATCTTCCAAGGGAGATTGTTAAAATACTTGTTGATGATGGAAAAGCAGAGGTTGTTCAGAATGAGTGAGAAAGCCTCCAGAGGGATTTGAACCCCCGACCTACGGTTTACAAAACCGCCGCTCTGCCACTGAGCTATGGAGGCATAAGACAACCTAACGGTTTCTCTTATCAACTTTCCCTTGAATTTGCTTCAAGAGTGTAAGCAGAACCTAACGGTTCTTCCTTAGACCATCTCCCTTGAATTTGCTTCAAGAGTGATAAAATCAATATTTATCTGTTTAAAAAGTTTGTTTTTCCAATCTTAACCAGCCATTTTATTATCTATCTGCTTTTTCGGGGTTATATGATATTCATAATCCTCTTTACGCAGAATATCCCACTTCTGAATTAATAGCATTTCTAATTCTGAAGGCATCTCTTTTGACAGCTGTATCGCCAAATAATTTCCTTCTCCTGATATTAAAGCAGACTTATCATAAAATCGTGTTATAAATTCTTTCAAGTAATCTTTTGGCTCGATATAGCTTTTTTTTGTGGTATAATGCATCAAACTATAACTATCCAAGATTATATAATTTTTGTGCTAGTTCTGTATACAAAATGCTGATAAAGAAAACTTAATCTTCTGCAGAATCAGCAGGTTCAGAAGGGGTATCTTTCTTGGCTTTTGTTTTTTTAGCTTTTGGCTTCTCTTTTTCTTCAGTTTTCTCTATCTTCACGTTTTCTTCGGTTTTTTCTTCTGAAAGCTTTTCTTTTTTTATCTCTTGATTTTTCTCTGCTTCGAATTCTTTTTCCACTTTTAAGATTCTTATATCGCAGAAAGAAAGGGGATAGATTTTTTTTAACTTTAAGCTTAATGGCTTCTGCATTTTATTATTTAAAAGATCTTCAAATACTTTCTCATATTCTTTATCTTTTATATATTCTACAAGCTCTTCTTTCATTTTCTTTCTCAAGGCATTTCTAACTGCTCTTGAAACTTTTCTCCTTGTTACTAATATTGGCTTGATCCTTAGCTGGGCATTTTTGCATTCAGCTGAGAAAGAATCTTCCACATAATTCGTGCCTTTTCTTATCATTCTCCTTATAAAATAAGAAAGGAGAGTTGTTTTTTTCGGAACTGCAATAACATTTCCATTCTCTATCTTTGTTTTAAGCTGCATCTCAATACTTTTGCCTCTTAGAATTCTGGTTAAATCATATTTTATATACTTATTTTGGAGCTCTTCTTTTTCATATGCTTGCAGCTGTGTTGTTTTGTTTATTATGGGCATTTCTACATCAAAGAACTTCATTTTTCTTTTTGTTATTGCCATTAAAAGACACCTCCGGTTTCTTTTATAAACTTCCCCTGAATTTGGTTCATGACGGATATATTCTTATCCAATTTGTATGTTCTCATTTTATTCCTGCAAAACTTTCCCTGCTCTCTCTCCAGTTTTTTGATATTTAGATTTTTTGCATACCTGGCAGGTATACATAATATTTGTCTTTTTAGTTGTTTTTGATTTTCTTTTGAATTTGCTTACTGCTGGTTTGGAACCCCATTTTCCTTTATTGCCCATCCCTACCCCTCTCCCCCTGCTTTTAGCCCGGATAATACTACCTCTTTTCAAAGCTCCTCTTTTTGCTCCGCTGGATATATTCTTTATTTTATGTTCTGTCTTTTTATTGCAATGTGGGCAAAATCTATTTGTTGTTTTGGGTATTTTCATTTTATGGAAATTTCCTTCAACTTTCGTGGAAGTTTACATGATTGAAAAATCACAGATTTTTCATTTTACTTAAATTTTATAGAAAAGGGTGGTTTTTAAAGTTTGTTAGATAGTTTAATCTGGATATATTTGCAGGACTTAACGAGTTTGAGTGAATTGAACTTTTAATTCTGGAATGTTATTAAATGGCCCCGCCCAGAATTGAACTGGGGTTTTGTCTACGTCAAAGACATGTTCTGCCGTTAGACTACAGGGCCTGAGGAAATATATTCGCTATTGTATTTAAATCTGCTGAGTTAATAAGATTTATATACATTATTTTCATTATTTTTATATGATTGGAAAAAGGGGTTTTTCTGTTTCAAAACGCTCGCAGATTACAATTTTTGTTATAATTGCGATAGTCCTGGTTGCAGGAATTGTTTTGTTTTTTGTTTTCAGGGGAGAAATTTTCCCTTCAACTATCCCTAAGAACTTTGCCCCTCTTTACACCACTTTTTTGTCCTGTGCTGAACAATATACAGAAACTGGAGTAAATGTTTTAGAAAGCCAGGGAGGATATATTTATATGCCTGATTTTGAGCCAGGAAGCAGTTATATGCCTTTTTCCTCACAGCTGGATTTTTTAGGAAATCCCATTCCTTACTGGTATTATGTTTCTGGGAATAATTTTCAAAAAGAGCAGGTTCCTTCCAAGTCAGGGATGGAGGAACAGCTTGCAAGATTTGTTGAGGAAAAAATATCCAAGTGCAGATTGGATGATTATTATGGCAGAGGTTTTGAAATAAGTTTGGGAGCGCCAAGAGCAATTGTTAAAATCACCGACGAAAAAGTTGATGTTTCTTTGAATATGAATTTGGGCATTAAAAAAGGGGAGGATAGCGCAGTAATTAAAGACCATCAAATAGAAGTTAAAACAAAACTTGGTAAATTATACGGCACTGCAATAGAGGTTTATAATTATGAGCAGCAAAATCTGTTTTTAGAAAATTATGCTGTGGATACTCTAAGGCTTTATGCACCTGTTGATGGTGTTGAAATAACCTGCTCCCCAGAAATATGGAAAGCAGATGAAGTTTTTAGCAAATTACAGGATGCAATCGAGGTAAATACACTTGCTTTAAGAGTTAAAAACGGGGATTACACTCTTAAAAATGAGGAAAATAAATATTTTATAATTGATATTCCTACTGATGAAGATGTTAGATTTTTTAATTCAAAAGAATGGAGTTATGGATTTGAAGTAGAGCCAAGTGAAGGAAGTTTATTAATGGCTAATCCTGTAGGCAACCAGCCGGGATTGGGAATTATGGGCTTTTGCTATATACCTTATCACTTTGTTTATAATTTAAGATATCCTGTTTTAGTTCAAGTCATAAATGGCGAGGAAATTTTTCAATTCCCCGTTGCTGTTGTTATTCAGGGGAATAAGCCGAGAAAGGCATTAGAAGGAAGTCAGGCTTTGGATTTTGGTTTGCCAGAATTGTGCAGATATGCAAACACAAAAATGGATATAAAAGTTTATGATACTAAATTAAATCCAGTAGATGCAGATATTTCTTTTGAGTGTCTTGGGGCAAAATGTTACATAGGAAAAGCGCAGGGAGGGGTTTTAAGTGAGAATTTCCCGCAGTGTGTTAATGGGGACATTATTACTAAAGCAGAAGGATTTGCAGAAGGGAGATATGTTTATTCTACAACACAAGAGGGGAATGCAGATATCATCCTGGATAAGCTTAAGAGTGTGGATGTAAACTTGAATTTGGATGGAAAGCCATACAATGAAGCTGCGATAATCTCTTTTAATTCTGAAAAAAATTCAAAAACCGTTGTTTACCCTGAACAAAAGACAGTTGAATTGATTGAAGGGCAGTATGAGATTACGGTGTATATTTACAGGAGTTCTGAATTAACACTTCCTGCGACAACACAAAAACAATGTGTGGATGTTTCAAGCGGTGGTTTAGGGGCGCTGTTTGGATTAACAAAAAAGAAATGCTTTGATATACAAGTTCCAGAGCAATTAATTTCAAATGCACTTGCAGGCGGGGGGAAACAGAATTATTATATTCTGGAGTCAGAGTTGGAATCTTCTAATATAGCAGAAATAAATGCGCAGGGTATGCCGGCTCCAAAAACAATTGAAGAATTGCAGACTAATTACGAATTGTTTGAAAATAAAAATCTGGGCATTCAATTTAAATGATTAAAAAATGAGTAATAAAAAAAAGTTGTTGGGAGAGAAGCTGTTAAAATGAGAAACAAAAAAAATTTGCTGGTGAAAAGGAAAGTTGTTAGCTATAATCTGGCTAACTTACACCTGTTAGTTTTGATTTCATTGTTAATTGTTACAATTTCATTTACATCTGCGGTTTATTCAAGTTCAAGCTACCAGTATACTTCTCCTGGAATGAATTCTTTTGATTATATGCAAAGCCAGGGAATAAATATTGCACCATATATGTTTGATAAGGAAAAATGCGGAGCAGGGCAGGATTTTATAATCCAAATAAACCCAACTGGATGCCAGCCAAGTGTTATCCGAAGTGACTTGCTTGAAGAGCAGAATGTTCCTGTTTTCTGCCCTTTAATGGCGACAAAAATGAATCCTTTAATTGATGTTGAAGCAATTGATTACATGACTTTTCCTTCTAAAAATCAATATCCTCCAGAAGTTTCTGGAATTGGCTTTCATCCTGCAAGAGCAGCAATAAGAAGCCAGCAGCAATTGCTGAATTCTCCTATCTTGGAAAATATTGGCTATGCTGTTATTGTTTTAAAACAGCAGAAAAACGAATCTGCAATGCCTGAATCTGTCAAAGGAAATGTGACTGCGCATATAAGATATGATATTAAGAATGCATTTGGCGTCGGGAGTGCAAGTTATAATCTTCCTGTACTTAATGATGAGCAATGGAATGAAGATTACAAGCAGTATGGCTTTTGGAATGGAAAGGGTTATCTTCGGATAGAAGAAATCAGCGAGAACGAGGCAGATATTGCTATTTACAAGGATAAAGAAAGTAGAATTTCAACTTTGAAACTTGTGAAAGGAACTACTTCAAGAGAAGTTTATATCCCTGGATATTACTGCATTGCAGGAGTTCAGTTGAGGCTGGAGGGATTAGCAGACCCTGATACAAGAGCAAGATTAAGAGTTGGAGATGATGTTGTTGAAGTCAGCAAAGGAGAAAAATTCCTTGAGAACAAATGCCAAGTGGTTGATGATATTAAAAAAGAGGGGGTTAACCAGAAAGTTACAATTTCATGCAATACTGAAGATGGAGTGAATAGATTTAGTTTGGAGATAAAGCCAAAGATAAGGTTGAATGTTGATGAAGCGTTTCTTGATTTGAAAATAGGAGAGAAAGTTTTTGAATCTGCTGATGGTAAAGGAGGGGTTTATTTAGCAGGTGGATATTTTTCAGGAAAAAACCAAAATGAAAAAGATTTAGTTGTTTATCTTTTGAAAAAAAGTTCTAATGAAGCAACTTTAAGTGAAAATGAAATCTCTATGCTTTCTGATTCTGCAAAGAAGATAAAAGAGAATAAAGAGAAGAATAGTCAAAAAGAATTTAAAATTGGAGATACTACCTACAAAGCAGAAGATATTGTTTTTATAACACCTACTGGTACCCAGGTGGATTTTGCTGGGGGAAAAATAAAATTACTTGGATTTGCAGGTGGTGTAGATAGGGAGTTTCAGAATACAGAAACAACCCTTACTACAAATACAGAAGCAGAAAAAACTGCGGCACAAAATTTAAAATTACTTAAAGAAGCTTTTGAAACATCAAAAGAAGAATACGAGAAAGTAATAAATAATCTTCCAAATGAAAAAGTTGATGAAGCACAAACAGAGAGTGCTGGCAATACTTATGCTGAACATTCTTTATATGAACTGATAATGCTTTCAAAGGAGCTTGAGCAGAAATCATTGATGATTGATTTGGCAAATAGATTTATTGAGAGTTATCCTGACTCTTCATCCATAAAGAAAGTAAGTGACTTGCTTAGTGGTTATAGAACATCTAATTCTGAAATAGACAGCAATAATGTTTTTATTACAGGCAAATCATATGGGATTTCTTTTGAAGATATTGTTGAGCCTGGTTTTGATGATTATGGGGTTAGTGTAAGTGTTTCTGGTAAAAATGGTGATGTTCAAACTGAGAATCTTGAAAAAGGAAAAGAATACAAGCTGTTTGGCACAAATAATTTTATTATGCTTAAGGAGATTAAAGATAATTCTGCTACAATATCCCATAATATTGTTACAGCAAAAAAGGATAATGCGAATGGAAATACAGAAACAACTAATGACTTGACTATCAAGCTGAATGAATTAAAAACTGCTGGAGAGTATACTATAAAAGTTACTGGAATAAAAATAAAGAAACTGGCGAAAATAAGCCTTATCCCTATGGTTAATAATGCTGGAACAGATGCTAATTTCTCATTTGATATAAGAATTGAAAAGAGAGCAATACAGCTAAGCCCTGAAAAGATAAAAGAAAGAATATCCACACTTAATAAGACAATCGCAAAATGGGATTCACTTTCTGAAAAACTCGGCAAAACTGTTGAGGGATTTAAAGCAGCCTGTCTTGCAACAAGCGCAGTTTTAACTGTAAAAAATCTTGTTCAGAATACAGGGGGGAAATCAATTGCAAGGAAACAAGTTATGGAGCATTATAGGGATGTTTGCCAGAAAGAACTTGCTAAAACACCAAGCCAGAGCATGGACGAATGTTATTTGAAATATTCTTCTAATATTGACACTGCAGTTAATCAAGTTTATACAAAAATGAAAACACAAGAAGAGGAGATAAAGGTATTGCAACATGATTATACAACAAAAGACATTCTCGGAGAATCTGTTAATGATGAAAAACTTTTGAAAGATTATGCTCCGGTAGTTCTTGAGGGGTTAAGCAGTAGTCTCGGAGATACATTTGTAGATCCACTCAAAATCGGAGAATCAATAAAAATAGCAGATTTAACATCAGATGTTCTGCAAAAACATTCAACTGTTTATCAGTTAAGAGATATAGAATTGGCTACAAGAATTATTAAAGACACTTCTATAAATGAAGATGTAAAAAAGAGTTATGAAAAAAAGCTTTATTCAATTCTTGATGATATTGACCAGGCTTCGCAGGCGAGCAGAGATAAAACAACACTTGCTACTAAATATAGTATTGATAGTTCTAAAGTTTTAATTGGTTCTACTACAAAAATGACAGAATTTCCTTATACTGAAACAAAGTTTAGTGATATAATAGGAGTTAGTGGAGAGACTATAGATAAAAATACTTTTGTCCAATTATATGAAGATCAAAAAGATTCTCAAGATTATCTTTTGGTTTTAAATGATAATTATGTTGTTACACAGACTTATAAGATTAATAATAAGGTTTTAGTTAAAGAGAATGCGGTTAATCCTTTGAAACTTGCTTTTAAAAAGTTCGACTCAAAATCCTACCAAAACAAATTTATTTCCTCTGCTGGATATGGATGGCCTGCTGTGAGATATTATGAAACAGGGCAGGATAAAGGACTGCCTGCGCTTGTTCCTTTTGACTTGGATAATGGGTGGTACGCTGCGACAAAACAAACTCTGCCGGTTCTTGGGCAGATAAAAGCTTATGAGTCATCAGGAAGAGTTTCAAGTTTATATTTGTGCAATGTTGGAAGCAATGGGATAGAGCAGTTTAGTTCTGGAATTGGTGATGATATTTGCGAAGGAATTAATCTTGGGACAGGACAATCATATAATCAGTTTTATGGTTTGAGTAAAGAAGAAACTTCAAAAAGAATAAATGAGGCAGTTGATGCAATTGAGCAGGCTTCAAGGCAGTATAAAAAAGGAGTTAAAGAAGTAAGAATAGGAAAATACACAATTAAAGTTGGAAATCCTGCAACAAATGTTCCTGAACTTGAATGCCAGGAGTTTATGTCTCCAAAAGACTGCCATATTCTTTTCAATGTTTGCGACCCTGTGGTTTGTCCTTCAAGCAGATGCAATTTAGGGGGGAATTATGCTGTTGATGATGTTGTTCAATCAGGAATTATTGGAAGCATTGCATTATGCCTGCCAAACTTTAAAGGATTTGGAGGAGATGTTTATGTTCCTGTTTGCCTTTCTGGATTAAAAGCAGGAATTGATTCATTTTTAGGAGCAATTAAAGATTATCAAAAGTGCTTGCAGCATAGCTTAGATACAGGAGAGCAAATAGGAATTTGTGATGAGGTGCATAGCATTTACATGTGCGAGTTTTTCTGGAGGCAGATGGCCCCTCTTGCAAATTTAGTAATTCCAAAAGTTGCAGGGGCTATTATGGGGCAGAATGTTCAGGGTGGGGGAGAATATTTAGGGGTGATGAGTGCATGGGAAAATGCGCAAAGTTCAATGACTTATTTCACCCAGTATTATGCAGCAAACTCATACAAGGCATTTAAGGCAAGAACAAGCGATGAAGTGGGAAGTGCGGTATGCAAGAACTTTATTTCTGCAAAATATCCAGAAGGAAAAGGAATTTTAGATGCTCTAATTGAGCCAGATTCTCCTGTGCAGTACAGCTCATGGTTCCATGAAATTCCGTTTACAAGCGCGACTGTTCCGCCTATTTCACAATATAAAGTGTTTTATTATATATTCGCAGGAAAAGATGAAGGAGCTTATTACAGAGTTTATTTAAAAAATCCAGAAGGAAGTTCTTTCTATGAATCTAATCCTACAATTTCTGTTGCAACTGGTTACATAGGAGAAGGAGAAACAGCAACAGAAACAAAAGATTTTACTGCAACTTCAGGGTATAAACAACTTTGCATTATGGTAAACACACAAGAAGAGAACTGCGATTTCAAACAGGTTTCAACTTCTTTTGCTCTGGATTATGTAAGTGATAAATATGTTCAGGAACAGGCTGGAAAAACAGATATTAAAACCGAGAGAGAATGTGTTTCAGGAAGCCCTAGTTTGTATTCTTTTGCAACTCCAAATGTTCAGGAAGGTGCGCAGGAAGCAGTAAGTCCTGCATTATATAACCGAGGGATAACAAGAGTTTGCGCAACTGATTCTCCAGGAGGGGGGACAGATGTTTTAGATGGAGCTAATGGTTCAAGATGGGTTGAAGTGGGATATTGTGGAGATACAAAAATGAAATGCTGGCTTGATGAAAATACTGTAAAAGCGGCTATTGATATAAAAAGCATAGAGAAAGATGTTTTAAGTAAAACTTCTGAAGATTACATGAAGACTTTGGAAGGTGAGGGAAATTACTTGAATGATAATCAATATGAGGATTTTAAAAAATCTTTAACTGATAGTCTTGGGAAAGTAGGAGATGAAGTGAAGGTTGATAACACCAAAACCGCGCCAGTTATTCAAGATGTAATAACTAAGATTGATAATAGTTATAATAGAGTTTTTTACACAAACCAAAGAGCTGTGCTAATATATTTCAGAGCAAGAGCGTATAACTTGCTGGCGAGGATTTATAGCAAGGAAACTCCAGTAAAAGAACCGCCGGTGGGGGGGAACACCAACAGCACCGACGACACAAAAACCGGCTGAAACAAGTACGGGGGCAATAAAAGATTATCCTGTATTTGAATACGAAGAAAATCGTCTCGGTCTCGGTGTTTTAAATTTATTTTATACTTATGATGGAACTAGTTGGTTGTGGGCATTTTCTGCAAAGAGTAAGGATTGGAAACTTGTTGAGGAGAAAACTGCAGAAGTTAGCACGAATGTTATAACTAAATTAGCAAGTTCAAATGAAAAAACTTATGAAGAAGGATTAATTGTATTTGCTGAGAAAATGAACGAGGATACAGGAAAACTTATAGAATATTCTCCAGAAGGAGATAAAGAAGTAAAAGAGCATTTATCCTGTGGGCTTTGTGGAAAGGGGTGGCTTACAATTTGTTACGAATCTGATTGCAATAGTATTGGTTCTCAGTTAGATCGAAATACGGGGGGGAAATATAGTTGTAAATTTACAGCCGGAACTTTGGGTAATGATTGTGAGTTTGTTGAGAAATCTCTTCTTGTAACACCTGATGGTACTGAATTACATCCATTTACCTCCTATAACCAAGATATAATTCTGAACCGTATTAAATCAAAGAAGAGCTTTTATTTTACTTCTAAAAATAGCGGATTGACTCTATATGACGATGCATATTTTCATCATTCTCTTGTAGATGAATGGTTGGTAGATATTGAGGGGATAGCGGGGGCTAAGAATGTTAAAGTATCTGATATTGATAGCTGGAGATATCTTAGAATAAATAAAGAGATAATAGATATGGCGAATTTTATAGAAGGATGGATGGTAGGCAGCTAATTCTTAAAACTTATACTATAACAAGTGTGAGCCTTACATTTAATAGTGAGAGTAAGAGTCTTGTGTTAGATGTGAAACATGATTGTGATTTTATTTATTATGAACTTGTGTCTCAAGATTATTATATGGGTATAATAGACCATACTATTAGTAATGGTATACTTGATGATATTGCGGGGAATAAAAAAGTAATTCCCATTACAAAAAATGGGAAATATCATGCTAAAATATATTGTAAGAAAGACGGAAAGAATTTTGACAAAGTAAATAGCTACCCGATAATAGAGATTAACTCCTTTTAATTCTTCTTAAAAAATAAATCTAAAAACAGCAATCTGAATGCGAAAACTATAAAAGATAGAGGGAGATAAATAACAGATACTGTTTTCCTAAAGTTTAACAGAAAGATTTAAATAATAGTTATACATGTATAACTTATGGAGATTATAAATACAAAAGTCAAGAAATGGGGGAATTCATTTGGAATAATCTTGCCAATAGATATGGTTAAGAATAATGAGATTAAAGAGGGCACAGATATAGAAGTGAGGATAAACACAAAAAATAAGACTAAAGCAAGGGATATATTCGGAATACTAAAAGGCAAACCTATAAGGGACACTGACGATTTGTTAAAAGAGGTTGACAGGGATTTTGAAAAAAGATGAAAGAGTATTTTTTTGATACTTATGCTATTATTGAATTAATTAAAGGAAATCCGAAATACGAATTTGTAAAAGATTTTACAATAATAACCGGAGTAATGAATCTTGCCGAAGTCTATTATGCGTTACTTCTCGAAAATAAAAAAGAGAAAGTTGATTCATTTATAACAAATTTAAATTTGCAATTATTAAATATTTTGTCAGATACTGCAATTAAGGGGGCATTATTCAGATATCAACATAAAAAAGCAAATTTTTCCTATATTGACTCGGTGGGCTATATTTTAGCTTTGGATAATAACTTTATTTTTTTAACAGGAGATAAAGAATTTGAAGATTTAGAAAATGTTGAATTTGTTAAAAAGTAAATAATAACTTTTAAAGATTGTATTATGCGGAAGAAAGCTCAGAGATTATGAAAATCTCTGGGACTTCAAAACAGGTATATTTTGAAGTGATTCGAACGAGTTCGAATCTTATCATTAAAATACCATCTAAAGATTGTATTATGCGGAAGAAAGGATTCGAACCTTTGCAGGCACTAAGCCAACAGGTTTCTCCCGAACGAATCAGTTATTTGCTGAATAGGATTGTCTAATCCATTCGCTCGACCTAAGCCTGTCTCGTTTGACCGCTCCGACACTCCCGCCTAGAAATAAAGAAATTCATTAATATAAAAAGGTTTGGAATTTTTAATTTATAACTGGATAGGATGCGATAGCAGTAGTATAGATAACCTGGTTATAGCTAATAGGAGTTGTTTTTATCCTTAATAACTGATAAACTCGCTTAATTAATAATGTCAGAAAAATAAACTACGCCCCTCTTATAGATTAATAACCCTCTCCTTTATTATTTCTTCTTCGCCTTTGATTCAGCTTTTGTCTCTGCTTCTTTTATCTTGAGCTTGTCTTCAAGCTTGAGCTTTTCTATTAATTCCTTATACCTGTTTCTTATTGTAACCTCTGTTATTCCTGCGACATCTGCAACTTCTCTTTGAGTTTTCTTTTCGTCGTTGATTAATGCAGCAACATACAGAGCAGCTGCAGCAATTCCTGCGGGTCCTCTTCCAGATGTTAATTCTGCTTCTTCTGCTTCTCTTAAAACTTTTAAAGCGTCGTTTTGTGTTTTTGGCGAGAGTTTTAGAACAGAGGAAAATCTTGAAACATAGTCTTTAGGCGAGCTTTGTTTTATTGTTATCCCTAACTTTCTTATTATAAATCTGTAAGTTCTTCCAATTTCTTTTCTTTCAACATCTGATGCAGTTGCCATTTCATCTAAAGTTCTTGGTATGTCGTAACTTCTGCATGCTGCATATAAACAAGCTGCTATTACTGATTCCATACTTCTCCCACGAACTAACCCTCTTTGAAGAACATAATTATAGATTCTTGCTGCTTCATCTCTCACAACATTTGGAAGATTAAGATAAGAAGAAATAACTCTTAGCTCTGCCATAGCCAGCCTTAAGTTTCTTTCAATGCTTGTAGAAACTCTTTCCTGCCATTTTTTAAGCCTTAGAAATTTTCTTGTTTGGCTTGGGTCCAGCTTGTATAAGTCAGAAAGCTCTCCTACATTAGTTGTTAAGCCCTGGTCATATTTCTGCATGCTCATTGGAGCCCCACCACGGCCTTTTTTTTCTGACTTGTCAAATTGCCCTTGGGCATCCTGCCCGCTGTCAACCATTTTTTCTTCAACTACCAAACCGCAATCATTGCAGATGACTTCACCTCTATGTTCATCATAAGTCAGATTAATACTGTTGCATTCAGGGCATTTTTTTACATAAGCCATTTTACTATTTTAGAATTTAACATAAGGTTTATAAAGTATTTAGGGTTAAGCTTTATAAACCTTTTTGTGTTTATAAAGCTTTCTATATGTTTTAAACCGAATAAGTGCTGAAGATAGATGATTTTAAGAATTATTCAATCAGATCTACTCACTCCTAGAAAAAGTAATTCTTATCCTAAACCTGTTAGTCTTATTCCAAAAGCTCGGCCTGTACAAAACCCTCTTGTGAAGGGCGATTGGTAATTCTCGCCTTGCCAAGTTCTGTTTCTATAACTGCACTTTTTACAAGAATATTCTGCCTCGCAAGGAATCTGTTGCTTATAGTTTCAAGAACATTTTTTATTTTTGCCTTTTTTGTTTTTCCTGTTTTTTTGCTGAAAACATTTGCAACATCTGCTTGCAACAAGACAGTTTTTTGCTTATTTCCGTGAGTTCTTATCTTTTTTACTTTTGTTGCTTCTAGCTTTACAATTCTTGCCTGGCCTTTTCTTTCATACAATTTCTTTTTTCTGCTTTGAATATATCTTCCGCCTGATACTTTTCTTCCTTTCTTCATGATAAAGAAGTTATAATGTTAATTTAAATAGCTTTCTATCCCTGATTTATAATTATGCAGGTATAAACCGCTTTTTATTGGTTCAGCTTGGAAGTAATATAGAAGATTGACAAAAGAAAAGTTTAAAAACTAATTTTGAGAATGAAAGATATGGTTAACGGAATTGAGAGGCCTTTGGATTTGTTGAACAACAGTAAGGGAAAAGAAGTTTTAGTATATCTTAAAGGAGATAAGCAATTCGTTGGAACTTTGTTAGCTTTTGACATCCACATAAATCTTGTGTTGGACAACACAAAAGAGATGCAGAACAGCGAGATAAAAAGAAACATTGGACTGACATTTTTGCGAGGGGACACTATAATATTTATTTCTCCTGCTTCAACAACTTTAAAAAAGAAATAGATTTTTCTTTAAAGGATATTTTTGAGTATATAGTGAAAGACATAGAGAATTTACCAAAGTTATATGTCTTTCCCTTGATAGTCAAGACATATTTGAAGAATTACCCATGTCATTGATTATATATGTCTTTAAATAGTTTAGTCTGATTTTATCAGCATGCAGATTAAAGTCAGAAAAATAAATCCTGACGGGCAGGTAAGGCTTGAAACTTCTGGGGAAATAAAGGAGATTTTAATAAATGAGGATTTTTTGTATCCAAACAAAGAATCTGTTTCTATTTGCTTCAGAGGAAAAAATTCTTCTGGAATTGTTGACCTTACCCCTATGGAAATCGAGCATATATATTCTGTTTTTATAAAGAAAAAGCATTTAGTCAAGGGCATTAAAAAAATGGTTTTCAGGAAAGAGTGATTGAAAGGTTTTTAAAGAATTCTTGCTTTTGTATCTTATGATTCAAGATATTAAAATAACTTTTCTTGGAACAGCAGATGCAATCCCGACTGCAAGAAGGAATCATACTGCTATTTTGCTTAGCTATGCAAATGAAAACATTTTGGTGGATTGCGGAGAGGGAACACAGAGACAGTTTAGATTAGCAGGATTAAATCCTTTGAAATTAACAAGGATATTAATAACTCATTGGCATGGAGACCATGTTTTAGGACTGCCGGGGCTGTTTCAAACTTTGGCTTTTCAAGGATATAATAAAACACTGCATCTTTTTGGACCAAAAGGGACAAAAAAGTATGTAGATGAAGTTTTGAACACTTTTGTTTTTGCAGGAAAATTAGATGTTAAGATTGAAGAGGTTTCCAACAAAAAATTCTTTGAAACCAAAGATTTTTATCTTGAGGCAAAAAGCATGAGCCATGGATGTCCTTGCAATGCTTATTGTTTTGTCAAGAAAGGAAGCTTGAGGATTGATAAAGCGAAATTGAAAAAAGCAAAAATTACTCCTGGCCCGATTCTGCAAGAGATTAAACAGGGGAAAGACATAATTTTTAATGGAAAAAAATTTAAGGCAAAGGATTTAACTTATAAAGCTGATGAGAAAAAAATCTGCTTTGTGCTTGATACGAAATTAAATCCGGATGTTGTTGATTTTGCAAAAAATTCTGATTTGCTTATTTCAGAAGCAGGATTTTCTTCTGAGCTTGAGGAAAAAGCGAATGAGTATAAACATTTAACTTCCAAGCAGGCAGCTGAAATTGCCAAGAAAGCTAAAGTTAAGAAGCTTGTTTTAACTCATATAAGCCAGAGATATGAAAAAAATCTTGGAAAGATTTTGAATGAGGCGAAAAAGTATTTTAAGAATTCTTTTCTTGTTAAGGATTTGGATGTCGTAAAAATCTAAAGATTTTTAGGGTAACAAAATTCCAAAGAATTTTGGTGTTGTTGGAGTTTAATTCTAAAAAATCTGATGTCAAGAATGCTTTGCGAAAACTGCATCCTTTAGGATACAGTTGAGTATTCTTGAGCATCCAAAAATCCAAACAAACCACACCTTTTAAAGTGTGGTAAAACACAAGGATTTTTTGATAAAACAAACACTTTTAAATATCCTTTTTGATTTCTTTTTGTGTGATTATGCCCCGGTAGCTCAGCCTGGATAGAGCACTAGCCTTCTAAGCTAGGGGTCGCAGGTCCAAATCCTGTCCGGGGCATTTAAAAATATTATGTCAAAATTGCTGATGCAGAAAACTGCACACTTTAGTGTGCAGATGAATGCA
>JAHIEH010000012.1 GCA_018901675.1 Nanobdellota archaeon | reverse complement strand
GGAGTAAAAAAATGAAATATAACATTCCAGACCAATTCATGGGAAAATCATTAAAAGAATTGATGAAAGAGCCAGTTAAAACACCAGAACAAAAACAAAATCCCATTAATGTTCAATCTCTAAATAGTTATATTTATGTTCCTTCTATAAAACTACATATAGCTAAGAAAAGAAGCTTGCTTGGATTAGATTGGAATGACACTCAAACAGAATTGAAAAAACAAAACCTTGCAATGCCAACCCCTTATCAATTTAGAGAATTTTTAAAATATTTAAGAGATTCACATGATACAGAACATCAGGGATTGTTTAAAGAAATTACTGAAGTAAGGGAGCCTTGGAGAGCAGAATGGCTTAATGCGAGATTTGAAAAGGATGGTAGAGATATCTATCTTGCTTCTGAAAATGCCTTAGTAAACGGAAAGTATGAATTTTCAAAGCAAAAATTAATTGATTGTTTAACAGAGGATAAAACTCCTGGAATCTCACTAGATGCATGGCTTGATTCTAATGCCACTCATGGTTTGCCTTTAGCTAAAACGAGTAAAGGGGATTTATACTATTGGGCTCCTGTTAATGGAACAGTCTCGAGGTTCTATGCTGGCTCGGGTTGGACTGGCCTCGATTGCGGCGGGGATCCTTCATTTAGTTATTCCCATCTCGGGGTACGTGCTGTGATGCTCGCTAAAAGTCGAATTTAAATGGAATTTTGTAAGCCAATGAAATTTTTAAAGGTAGATTGTTTATTCTTTGTTGTCCTGATAAAATTTACTCTTTCCTTGAGCAAGAGGAGTAAAAGAGGACTACACGCCAATTTACTAGGGCATATTTGACTTTATTTTAAGCCATAAAATTCAAGAGTTTCTTGTGAGAGACTCTAGTGACAAATTAACTTTTGTTATGTTCGGGCGAAATTCCTGATATGAATCATTTTCATAAAGTAAATTGGCTATAAAGAGTCTCGAGGTTCAATGCTAACTCGGATAGGACTGACCTCAATTGCAACAGGAATCCTTCAAATAGTAATTCCCATCTCGGAATAGTTCTCATCAGGACATTATAATATAAAGATGGATAACCAATTATATGAAGATATTTGTTCAATTAATAATTTAGCGAATGCTTGGAGAAAAGTAAGAAAAGGAAAAACGAAGAAACTTTATGTTATTGAATTCGAAAAGGATTTAAGAGAAAATTTACTTCAATTAAAAAAAGAACTTCTAGATCAAACTTACTATCCAAAACCACTTAAAACATTCATCTTGCGAGACCCAAAGACAAGGAAAATCTCTAAATCCGATTTTAGAGATAGGATTGTTCATCATGCTTTAGTTCAAATAATAGAACCAATTTTTGATAAGGTATTTATTTATGACTCCTGTGCAAATAGAAAAGGCAAAGGTAATTTATTTGCATTAAGAAGATTTGAATTATTTAAGAGAAAAGTTACTAACAATTTAAAGTCAGAAGCATTTTGCCTTAAGGCTGATATCAAGCACTATTTTCAAGAAGTCAATCATGAAATATTACTCAAAATAATAAAAAGAAAAATAAGTGATGAAAAAGTTATTTGGTTAATCAAACAGATTTTAAATAACACCCCGAACTCGTTCAGGGGGGGGGGGCGAACGACTACGCAAGGCAAAAATCATACTCAAACAACGAACGATGTCGAGAGCAGAACGAGAATTGGCATGCCCCTTGGGAATTTGACATCGCAGTTTTTTGCAAATGTTTATTTAAATGAACTGGATTATTTTATCAAGCACAAATTAAAAGCAAAATATCATATTAGATATGTTGACGATTTTGTTATTCTTCATAATTCTAAATCACAACTTGAAGAATGGAAAGTTGAAATTGATAGATTTTTAAGAGAAAAATTAAAGCTAGAGCTTCACCATCAAAAATCAAAAATAATCCCTCTTTCAAGAGGAATTGACTTTGTGGGTTTCAGGAATTTTTATTATTATAAGTTGCTAAGAAAAAGAAGTATAAGGAAGATATTGTTTAAGGTAGAGCAATATAAGAAAGGTGAGATTAACAAGGAAAAACTTCTTGAAAGCTTTCAAGGCTGGAATGCTTACTCAAAATGGGCTAATACTTTCAAACTAAGAAAGGAGATTGTAAAGAAGATTTATGTTCACAATTCCTATTAAGGTAACAATTTTCTATTTCCCTTTTTCAAAAGCATTTAACACTCTTATATCCGGAGACAGAAGGTAAACATGGTCTTCCTTAAACCTTAATCCCCTATAAATCTTCTGCATTAATTCTCTTTTTGCCTTGTCTTTGTAAAAACTCCAGTAATGTTCCGGCTTTGTCTGTTTTAGTATTTTCCAAAAAGCATCCCTGACATTTGGATTTGGATATTTTGTAAAAATGATACTGTTGCACTGTTCTCCTGGGAAATCCATCCCCCTTGATGCTCTGGTTGAAAAAAGCGTGTCTACTTCCCCCCCTTTGAATCTGTTCACCAGTTTCCCGGTTTTATCTTCTCTTTGAATGTCTCTCAACTCTTCTTTTGATATAATATTGTTTATTTCATACTTCTTTATTTCTTCCTGGCTAGGCAAATCGGTAAATCCATTGACATGGACTAAAGCAGGTTTTTTAGAGATTTCTATACATTTGCTCAACGCCTTTAGGTAATTTTCTCTGCTGTTTTTCCCATTAGCAAAATTATCATACTTGCAATCCATCTCCAAGCCTGTTCTTTGAACTTCAATCTGCCCCTGTTGCATTGTTTCTGCATCAATAATTTTGTAATTATCCAATCCAAAGATATTTTTAAGAACCTCTTCTGAATGGAGAGTTCCCGACATCAGGATGATTATTTTATTTTTATCAACCATCTCCTTAAATTTCTTTTCAAGGTTAGTGGTCATAAGGCTGACATAAAGATTATTCTCTATTTTGCTGAAAGTTAGATACGTTTCATTAAGATATTCATCAAACATTCTGGCAGTTTCAGCAACATCAAACAAATAGCTTTCATCATCAATATCCTCTAAAAACTCCGGATTATCTAAAAAAGTTTTCAGAAGTTCAAGGATTTTAGTTTCTTTTAGTTGCAGAATCATATTAGAGTAAATTGCAGCCTGGATTTTTTTATCGTTTTTAATATTCTTAATTGCTAAATTCAGCTCATCAACTACTTTCTCAACAAATTCTCCTTCACTAAATATTTGGTTAAGAGAATTCTGCAGCCTATCTATATTGATTGCCCTTTGATTAGAAAAGCTGTCTAAAAATTCATCACATTCGTCTATTATCTCCACTTCTGTTTTTGGCTTCCTGCCCATGGAAGATTCAAGCTTATACTTTAAAGAATTAAAGACAATCACATCAGAGTCTATATAAGAGTTGAATTGCTCATAAAATTTGCATCCTGGCTCCCTCTGGTAAAATATAAATTTTCTCTTATTTATGCCGTCATATAATCTTTTGTTTGCCTCAAAATTTTTCAATTCATAGTCTTCGGGGATTACCGGGCTCCAATAAGGGCAGATAGATGCTATAGACATCCTCTTTACATCCTTTATGCTGGAAATGTTATTGGGGTTTATCTTCTTATTTTGTTTTAAATATTCCCTTATTTTTCTCGAATTCTTTTCTTTAATCTCTATCTTGCACGGAAGATCATATCTTTCTGCAGATTTGTCATCTGTTGTTTTTGATTTAATTTCTTCCTTGTTACGTCCAAAAATGTCGTTTAATCTGGAATTCACTTCCGTTTTAACTCTCGGGATTAAAACACAATTATCTTCTAAAAACTTGCATTTGTGATTATTGCGTCCGGTTATAACGCTGATTTTTAATTTTTCTTTATTTTCTTTTAACAAATATTTATTCTCTTCTAGTGATTCCCCGCCATAATCTTTTTTGTATTGTGCTTGGAGATTTTTTCCCGGCACAACAATAGAAGCCTTCCCGAGTTTTCTTGCAACATTCAGGGCAATAGCACTTTTTCCGGTTCCGCAAACCCCGCGAATGAATATAATTTTATTCCCATTCTCAATCTCTGCCAAAACTTCTTTAACAACATCCTCCTGGCTCTTTCCATTAGAAAACATTAATGGTTTCAGAAACCTGCCTTTTTCATATAAATTCCACATCTTTTTCTTAAATTTTCTTTGGTTTAAAATACTTTTCTTGTTCCATCTAGAAAAAGTGTCAGGGTTGCCAGCTTTAAACAAAAATTAAAATTACCCAAATAGTGCTGACAATCCCTCTGCTGCAGCTTCTTTCTTCTCTTCTTTTTCTTCTTTCTTCGCTTCAGTCCCTGCTCCTGCTGATTGTACTCCAGCAGCAACAGCTAAACTTGCGCTTTCAAGCTCTTTGTCAATGTCTACGCCTTTAAGGCTGGTGACTAAAGATTTGATTTTAGATTCATCAATCTCTGCACCAGCTGCTGCAACAACTTTCTTTAAATTCTCTTCATTTATTGCTTTTCCAAGTTTGTGGAGCAATAAAACCCCATATACATATTCCATTTTAGTTGTTTCCCTCCAATTGATTTTCTTTGGGAACATTAGAATCTTCTTCTTTTATCTTTCCAGTTATGGATTTGATTGCGTTTTCATGCATTCCTGCCTTGCCTATTAAAAAGATTATTGTTTCTTTGCATGTATACCCTATTCCAACAGCAAAAGGAAGCGCCCTCCCAAAAGAGATTTTTATTTCATTAACTGTTTTTTCTTTATCAATTCTGATATTTAAGTATAATTTTTCCTCTTGGGTGTCAAACGCTGCAATTGGTTCTAAACCAACGAGAAATGGTTTGATGTCTAGTTTATTCATTACATCTGCTGCATTTGCAGATATTTTCTCCCCTTTTTTTACAATCACTTTTATCGCTTTAATATTAATCTTCCCATTTTCTATTGCTATCTTTATTCCCAATGCACCAAGCTCGCTTATTGCTGGGCCTGGAACTAAATCTGTAGGTCCTGCAGGGATTTCAATGTCTTCTACTGCTTCTTGGTTTACTTTTGCCTTTGCAGGGCTTTTATTCTTAACTAATTCCGCCGCAAGTTCAAAACTGTCCATATCTGAAAATAAAATCGTGATATCCCCTTTAATTTGTTCTCTAATGACTTGAATTGCTTTTTTTCCACTATCATCTAAAGCTCTAAAAATTATATTTTTTTTAGGGACTTTCACCACGGCCTTTCCTCTTAATTTTTTTATGGCTTCCTGAAGTTGTGATGCAGGTAAGTTTTTTATCGACGCTATCATCACTGTCTTGCTCTTTTTTATCAATTCTGAAATCTCCTTTACTTCTTTTGTCTTTCTTTTAGGTATTGGTTTTAATCTTTCTTTTGTCATATCTAATTTATCTCCTTTATCTTTTGCGGTTTAGTCATAGTTAGTTTGATTTCAATATTCTTTATATTCTCTTTTTCTTTTGGAAGAGCTTTTAGAACTGAATTATAAATGACAAGAATATTTTCAATTATCTCCCCATCCTTCATGCTCTCTTTGCCTACAGGTATTTTTATGCTCGGTTCTTTTACTTTTATCTTTATGCTTTTATTTATCCTTTCTTTAATCTCTTTTATTGTTTTGTCATTAACTTCCATTAAAATGCCCAATTGTGGAGATGGCATTTTTCCCATCTGCCCAAGCACTCTACCAAAAGATGTAGCAACACTCGGCATCAGGCTCGCTTCTGCTATAAAAAAGTCATATTTTTTAGCCAGTTTCTTCATCTGGTTTTTTTCAGAGTATTTTTTAAACTCCGTCTTTGTTATCGTTTCTACATTATTGTTCTTTGCTTCTAAAAAAGCACAGATCTTTTTCTCTTTTATCGGATAAGGGACTGGGGCAAACAGATTTATTGAATTTTTTTTAACATCAAATTTTTTTAGATTAAGGATTAAGTCTACTGTCTGGTCAAATTTCCTTTTTTCAGACTTTCTCAGCTCTATTAAAGCTTTTTCTAATGATTCTTTTAATTCCATGTTATTTAAACTCGTTCTCTCCCGCACATAAGCAGTGAGAGTTTAAATGCTCGAAAATCTCTTGATTTTCGTTGTCGCCCCCTACATTATGCGCCAGAAGCGTAGAACATATGTTTGTCTTCTAACGATGTAGTTATCGGCTGAAATCAAAAGAAAATTGCGCTTTATAAGGTTTGCTGTTTTCTGTCAAATTAAATTTATTTAGATAAATTTAAAAAATGATTCTCTATACTTCTTTAATGGTTGAAGAGAATATAAAACGGGAAGGTGAGTTAAGAGCTGAAAAGAAGAATATTAACTTGGAAAATGGGTTAAGTTATACCCTCTGCTATTTGTGCCATGGAAAAACAAAAAACCCGATTTTAGATGCCTCTTTTAATCCTTCAAGGCATTATTGTTCTGAGAGATGCCACAAATAATCTGATGAGATCTTTCCAAAAGGCAAAAAGAATGATTATCCTCCAGAGTAGATAATTACAATAATCCTTAAAAACCGCTTTTATTTTTAATCTAAATGGAGCTTATCGCTTTGTTATCAACAGGAAAAGGAACTTGGGCGCAGGTGGCTGGCTTATTAAACCAGGGAGAATGGGATAAAGTTATTCTTGTTGGGGACAATTTTGCAAAACAATTTATTTCTCAAAAGCCATTTGAATTTATCGAGGCTGATTTAAGCAAGAGCTTAAAAGATTTAAGAGAGGAATTCTCGCAAAAGCTTAAAGGTAAAATTCAGGGCACAGAAGTTGCTTTAAGCATAGCTTCCGGAAGTGGCAAGGAACATATGGCTTTGATTTCTTCCTTGTTGAATATGCCTGTGGGTGTCAGGTTTGCTGCCCTCACAAAAGATGGAGTTATTGATTTGTAAATATAAAATGGTGAAAGTAGATGTATCTGCTTTTGATAATTTATCTGAAAATGAAATTCGGGAGGAATTGATAGCATACAAAAAAAGAGGATTTGGATGGTGGGTGGATAATGATGGTTGTTTGCCTTTTTACAACCCATCTTATGTTTGGGGTAAAGACGGGAGAAGAGGGGGAGATATTAGTCAGATAATTTATTCTTTTGGAAGGTGTAAGAAGTTGAAATTTGGAAATGAATTGGACATCTCTCAAGTAGATATGCTCAACTTATATCTTCTTGTGTCTTCCCCCAATAATCCATTCAAACACAGCAGGGATGTTTGTGATGATTTTGATTTGTAAAGATAAAAATCTCGTTGGGTATGTAACCTCAAATTTCCTTTTCCTTTATCTTCATTTTCGCCTTGCTCTTCCCCAGCAGAACAACACAAGATTCCTTTTTATCGTCGAGAAATTTGTATTTTGGCAGAAATTTTAAAAGTTTTTTTGAAAAACGTTTAACATCTTTGTGCCACGGCATTTTTTCATAACCAATTCTTTGCCTCGCAAAACCAACAGACATAAAGCCCTTAATCTCCACAAAATCCGGATTTGCTTTTTTTATAATCTCCGCATATTGCTCAACATGCTCTTTTTCCATATTCAAATCCTTAACAAGTGTCATTCTCACAACAGTTCTTGTTTTGCCTTTTAATTTTTTAAAAAGCTCAATAGTCTCATTAAACCTTTTCCACGCATCTTTTAATTGGCTTTTATGCCACTCCTGATACATTTTTTCATT
>JAHIEH010000088.1 GCA_018901675.1 Nanobdellota archaeon | reverse complement strand
CAGGAAATCATATGCTTTCCAGATATTCAAATTGCGACCCTGCTTACCCTGATTATTGGACAAGTGAGGGGCTGATGGGTTATTTGTATAAGCAAGAACAGTCAAGCACTTATAGGTTAGACAGGTGCTGGAGTGAATTAAGAAAAGAGCATTTCACTTCTAAAGACTGCACAGCAGAAGGCGGAACTCTTAATGATGTTTTGGGGTATGCTTACTCTTCACAAAACACAAATACCTCCTCTGTTTATAGATGTTATTGGAAAGAAAAAAATGAATATTTTGATTCTTTAAACAGCAACTGCGAGGGGCATATTGTTAATTCAACTTTAGGGTGGTTTTTGAAAAGCGGTTCGAGTTGCACTCCTAGTTGTACAGGAAAATGTGGAGGAAGTAATGGTTGTAGTGGAACTTGCGCAAATACTTGCTCAGGAACTACCCCTTATTGCTATCATAATGTTAGTTGTGTTCAGTGTTTAACTAATATCAATTGTCCAACAGGACAAACTTGTAGCAATGGTGTTTGCCCACAAACAAACCCTCAAAATAACATAAAAAATATGAATCTATATTCTAGCAAAGAAGCATTTTTAATTTCAGACAAAAACTGGAAAGATGTTTTGCCTTTAGTCCCTTTAACAACATGGACTCAACAGCAAGGGGATACTTCCCCTTGCCAGAGAGGTTATGGCACTCCAGAAAATGTTTGTGTATACCCTACTTTAATATATCATGAGGAAACTACTGGTTTTGATGCAGATTCCATTATTTACTTCTTCCAGCAATATACTCCTAGCAGAGTTTCAATTATAGGAACAACCCCACAAGAATTAAATAATTTGTTAATTGCTCAACCAGAATTAGGAGCAGGTTTAACTCAAGATAAAGTTCAAAGAATAAATATAAATAATTATTTATCTTATTGGCAAGAATATGAATCTGTTGTTTATGTAGAAGATAATTATGAATTAGCCTTAATGGCATCTACTTATGCTTCTTTAATCAATGCTCCTTTGATTATAAAAGGAAGCACTTTAGACACAGATGTTAGTTTTGCTAATCGAAAGGTAATTTGTGTAGGAAGTGTTACAAGAACATGCAATGAGAATTACAATTTAGAGCAATTACAGAAAAAATATGTTGAAATGACAAATACCGATAAAATAATTCTTGTAAATCCTAATGATTTAAACATAAAAGTAACTGAGCAATTTCAGCCAGAAAAGTCTGCAGGACCAATTAGTGAGATTTATTCAAAAACAAGCTTGGCCTCACCTATTTTGGCAAGTGCGAAGCATGAAGTGATCTTAAGTATCGAATTAGATACATTAGGAGAAGGTGTAGATGAGGAAACAATAAGGGTTAATGTAATTAAAATTGATGATTTTATTGGAGAAAAGATAGGGGGTTGGAATATCGATGAGGGGTATTTGACAATTTTAGCTACTCCAGATGCGATTGAGAGCAGGTTTTATCAAAAGGTTTATGATCTTTATTGGCTTATTAATGCAGATACTGCAAGATATTCTAGTCATGACGAAGATACTATTTTGGAATTTGCTACCGGGAGAATTTTTGGCATTTCAATATCAGATATTTCAAGCTATATTTCAAGAGATTTATTTAATCATATTATAAATTCGGGCGATAAAATTTTTCTTTTGGCAGGAGATTTTGCTCCAGAAATCGCAGAAACCATGGTGTATTCTCAGAAGATATACCCTCTTTACCAGTATTCAACTGAAGACTTTATTGAGTATGAAGGGTGTTGTCCTTATGTATCTCCCGATATGTATAAAAATAAATTTTTTGTTCAATATAGAGATCATGGAAATCATAATTGGTTAGGTATCTCCTCCACGCAACTCCCAAAATTAGATAATACCTTTTTTGTAACCTCTGCATGTTCTACCTGTATCTATTATGACTATAAAAAACCTGAGCTTTTCTGTGTGCAAGCATTAAGAAAAGGAGCTTTAGGATATATCGGAATGCACGTTGGTGGGGGCCCATTTATTAATTATCAATATTTGATTTCTGCTTTTTCAAACAATATTTCTGTTGGGAAAGCATGGAATGGAGCATTAATGTCTCAATATTCTTCAATAGAAGAAGGTGCGGACGATCCAAGTAATGGAGTAGGATTATTAGGCGACCCAACAATTAATTTACATAGTTTTTCTAATAGATTACCCCAATCTGAGTTAGTTAAATTAGATAATGAGAATTATCTACTTAATTTGAAAGTGATGAAGATTCCTGTAGAATTCTCATATAAAGGTAATGAACTTGCTACAGATACATTTATCTCAAGTTCATTTATTAATTCCGATGCATTTATATATACTTTTAAAAGTTTTTATCCTCCACCTGGTATTGAGGAAGTTCATGTAAATGGTTTAATAAAAATAGGCCCTGTTGAAAAGGGATATAATCGAGTTAAATTTTTTGATGACCACATCTATTCTAGAATATATGAAAGAGAATCCTTGAATAATGAACAAGAAATTTTATGGATAACATTCTCACCCTATTCTGAATTTTTTAATTATGATATTTCTGAACCAAGTTCAGATTTTCAAGATTACCCATTTAAATTTAAGATAGAAAAATAATGGACAAAAATATAAAAAAACTTGTAGAATTAGCCCCCCCCTTCTTAATTTTTTTATTTTTAATTAACGGAGTTATTGCAGACAATTCTGTTAAAGTAGAGATACACTCTCTAGATTCTTATTTTCCAGGCGATATTATCTTATTCAATTATTCTTTTTTTTCGGAATTGCCTACCAATCTTTCTTATTTTGTTGGAATAAACTGCAGTAGGGAATGGAATTCGTTTCAGCTATATAAAAGACTAAGTTTAGAACCAAACAAATTAATTTTAAATAGTTTTGACAGTTTTCTAATTGATTCCACATTCGAACCCCAAACCTGTACCGCCTATGTTCAAATAATGAGTCCTGTACAACAGACATTTTCAAAGAATTTTTCCATAGTCACAGACCCGAGTTTTTCTTTTACCATTAAATTAGATAAGAAAGTCTTCACCCAAAACGAAGATATCTATATTGATTACGAATCCTCTGTTGCAAACCCAAGCATAAGTGCAATGTTAACCAAACCAAATGGCCAAACTCAGCAAGTTACTCTTCCTGCTACAATTAAAGCTGAAGAGATAGGGACGTACAACCTCGATATAACTGCAAGTAAGCAGGGTTATAAGACAATAACGAAAAAAGAACAATTCGGAGTTATTGAAGGAGAAGCAAATATTCCTGATGCAGACTTTATCACCTTAACATCTGGCACATCTGGCGTTTCTTCTGGAATTTCTACAAGTCAAGGCATCCCTATGAGGACAGAAGAAGGAAAGATGAATTATATCTGGATAGGGATAATTGTTACAGTTATTATCTTGATTATAATTATTGCCTTCATAATTATCTATGCCTTGAAAAAGAGAAGAGAACAGCAATTGTATTCATTATAGAAAGAAGCTAGAGCAGGTTATGTTTGGGCAGTTTAACTGATAATTCTCCTAATCTCCCCTCTTGCTTTATTTATCTCATCTAGGGTTATTGAATTTACCTTATTCTTCATATTTAGGATAAATTCAGTTAGCTCTCTTGAATTTATACGGATAGGGATATTCTTCAAATAATATTGATTGGCTATTCTTAATGCCTTATCTCCCTCAAGTATTTTTGAATAACCCTTTGGGATTATGCCCATTTCTTCTAAAAATTTTGCTAATTCTATTGTGCAGTCATGAATTTCGCATTTAATCCCTATTTTCTGAAGCATAGCATAAACAGAAAAATATTCACAATAATATTTTGTAGTTGCCAGCCACATGTTTGACTCTTTTTTTATTGTCTGTAAAACCAAGAGGGTTTCTTCAGCATTTTCTAAGTATTCTTTTGCAAGGTTATCATTTGGCTCTTCTATCTTAATTCCTGAAGATTGCCTGCAACACCACTTTAATTTTTTAACATCCATTTTATTACTTCCTCGGAATTTTGGACTATCAGATGCTTCTTTTTTATCTCCTCTTTTAGGGCAGGGGTAATGTTCTCTAATTTATTTAAAGTAATCAAATGGAAATAGAGATCATGTTTTTTTTCAAATTCTTTAAAATACTGACTATTAAATTTCCCTACTATCACTACATCAATATCCTCTGCATTTTTCAAATTGGTGGATGCAGAGCCAAAGATTATGGAGGGGTTGTCTAACTTGTGCAAAAATGAAACTATCTCCTTTAATAACAAATCTTTAGCACATTTTTTAATCAATTTGTATTTTTCAACCAAAGTGATATAGTCTATAACTATCGGATTGGAATAATTCAGCTTGTAAAGGGTAAGTTTTCCTTTGATTTGTTTTACAACAATTCCATCTTTTTCAAAATTATTTAAATAAATTCTTGCAGTTGGGTGGGGCATTTTCAATTCTCTTGATATTTCTGCTAAATGCATCCATTCTTGCTTGAAAAGTAGCGGTTCTAACACTGATAATACTGTTATATTATTAACCATATCGTTATGAATATAACCATGCTATTTAAATGTTTCGCGAATAATAATTGTAGTAGATGATCGCTGTATTTTTTCTCACCTTCCCCCATATCCTGCCATCATCCCTAATCCATAACTTAGATGCAGAAACAAATACATTAATGGCAGGACGAAAAAATTAACTAAGCTTCTGCTTCTTACAGAATCATAAAATGCAAAGATTATTGCCAGAAGTATATATGCCACTAAGGGAATAATAAAAAGATTACTTAATAAAAACAGAAAAGGCATTAGCATAAAATACAATGTAAAAAGCATAGGGATTAAAAAGAAAAGTTTTGTTTCTTCTGCTATCTTGTTTTTTCTTGGTCTTGTAAAGCCGTAAAGAAAAATCTGGCTTAAAAAACCGGTAAAATTCGGCCTTCTTTTGTGATAAACTATCATGTTCGGACTATAAGCAACTGCAAGTTTCGCCTTTTTCGCCCTGGAGATAAGTTCCGGGTCTTCTCCAGGATACAGCTCTGAATTAAAACCATCTATCTTGCCGAATATCTCTTTCTTCACGCAGAGATTTGCAGAAGTAATCATAGTTTCATCTGCATCTAAGATAATTTCTCCTTTTCTATATCTTTTATTAACCTTAAATGCTCCAAAATTAGAGGTTAGGAGTGTGTCAGATATTTTTGCAAAAATATTATTTTCTTCAGGAGTTAGCTGAGGCCCTCCAACCAAATCTGCTTCCGGATACTTTTCAAAAAATCTCTCAACTTCTTTTAAATAATCCTGATTTATCAACGCATCATCATCCAAAAACACAATAAACTCACCTTTTGATTTTTTAATTCCCCTATTCCTGTTTTCAGAAGGGTTTGTTCCTTTTTCCACAATAACTTCAAATTTGCTTTTAGGATAATCTAATTTTTTTATAGATTCTAAAATCTCTGCATTTCTTGAAGGGGCTATTGGTATCACCAAGGAAAACTTAACTTTGTTCTTTTTCTCTTTAAAAATTGTTTTCTCGTTTATTTTTTCCATTTTATAAATTGTGAATTTTTACTTTTTCCGGCAGTCTATCATATGCCCTGACTATAAACCTGAAGGGAGAAAAGATCAATCTTAATCTGACAATAGAAGAAAACATCTGAATTGGGACTTTTATTAAATCTAAATGAGAACCTTCTTTATTCTCCCAAATAGTGGGGATTTCTATAATTTTAAAACCTCTTTTTCTTATCTTATACAGCAAATCAATATCATATGCCCATTTAGTCGCCCCAAGATTATCAACAATTGATTTAATTACTTCTCTTTTGAAGACTTTTGCCCCGCATTGAGTATCTCTATATGGCATTCCTAACAAAGCCCTAACCAAGAAGTTAAAACCTTTATGAGTTATTTTTCTTGTAAAACTGAAATTAACAGCAGATTTTTTCAATCCTCTGCTTGCAATGATTCCATCATAATTCTTGCTAAATCTTATTAAGTCAGAAAAAGCTTCAGGAGGAGTAGCCATGTCTGCATCAACAAAACCAATTAAATCATTTTCTCTTTTCAGGGCATCTTTAAAGCCCTGTGTAATTGCAAATCCCTTACCCCCCTGTTTAAATTCCAGATATTTTATCTCCCTGAACTTCTTTTGTTTTTCCTTAACAACTCCCAGCGTATTATCCCTGCAGGCATTTAAAACAATAAGAATTTCAAAGTCCAGCAGGTTTTTTTTCTTTAACTCTCCAAAAAACTCGCAATATCTTTCTAAAGTTCTGCCAATTCTCTTTTCTTCATTATAAGCAGGTATAATGATAGATATCTTTATAGGGTTCAGCAGGTCTTTTGTCATCTCTTGAGGAAAAACAAAGTGCCTATAAACATTACTATATTAGAAACCATAAAAGCCAGTATATACTCCAAAATACTGTTGTGGAAAAAGTAAAACAAAACCCCCCCAATTACGAGGAACAAGAACAAATAATATGGCTTTTTCATTTTGTCTGTTGAAAGAGCATAAATCAGGTTAAGGTTGCTTAATGCCAAAAAGCTTAATGCCACTGCAGACCAAACAAGATAATTGGACATTTCAAGATATTCACTTCCATACAAAAGCGAGATTATCAGTGTGGGAAATAGCGCATAAATTGCAATCACGATTAAGCAGATAGAAACAACAATTAAGAAGGATTTTTTAAACATATTCAAAGAGTCTTTATTGCTGTCATGCCTTTCAGAAGCAAGAGGAAACATTATCTTGCTTATTGCCACAGTCCCGAAAAATATCATTTTGCCAAGCATAGAAAGAACAGCATATTTTCCCGCTATTTCTGGAGAAAAAAATCTTTTTGCAAAAATGATATCCATGCTAAGCATCAAAAAAATTGCGAGCATAGAGACAAAATAAGGGATACTTTGTTTATAAATCCCGGATAGGTTCTCTGTTTTTTCTTTTGAATTCATTATATCTTTGTTAAAATAAAGCGAGAAAATAAATCCTATAAGCACGCTGAAAATAACTCCATACATTGCCCCAAAAACCCCAAATCCCATTAAAACCAAAGCTATTGAGACAGCAAGTCTTATGCTTGTTTCTATTATGAAATTGCTTCCAAGCTTTGCAAATTTTTTCCTCCCCTGCAAAACTCCTTTTGGAACCGGCCCCAAAACAGCGTAAAACAAAAATAAATTTGTTAAAATTATCAGCCAGAAATTAATTTTTAAAAAAGAGGAAATCAGAAGTGCAATTATTGCAGAAACTAAAAACAAGGGCAACGCCATTCTCCAGAACCCTCTTTTTAATGAGTGCATTAGGAGATATTTTATTTTCCCATTCTCTTTTCTTAAATTAAATTTAGAAGTGTATCTTGAGATTAAAGTTTGTATAGCTTCAGTAGGCACATTATAGATATAGATTATAGACATCAGCACAGCAAGAACTCCATAATCAGATGGCCCCAAAAGCCTTGCCATAACAAAATGAAAAAGAAAATTTAGCAGGTTAAAAACATTCAGAGTTATGAATAATATCGCAGCACCTCTTCCAAGCTCGCTTGAAAATTTTTTTCTCAACATTTTAAAATATAGCTTTTCTAAACAAGATTAACGCGGTTATTACAATTATTATCTGGAACAAATTTATCAAATAAACAACCTCTTTTTCATAAGCTTTCCCATCCTTTTTGATTTTTTTAAGCAGATAAATTGCTATATGCTCTAAACCATAGAATTTTTCATAGGGCACTTCTAAGCTATGGTCTTTATTCGGCTTCCCGAAGGATTGTTTATTCAATTTTCCTCTTATTTTCAAAAATCCCTCTATAAAATAAGGAGTGAATATCAGCAAAGAAAATCTTTCTATATTGCCAAAAATTGCAATACAGGCAATTAAGGCTCCTACTGAATAAGTCATCACATCACCTGGGAACACTTTTGCAGGATGCTTATTGAACACATAAAATGCAGCCAAAGAAGCAACCATTATTAATGCAATTAACGTCACCCATGTTTTTCCTGTTAATGCAGTTACTAAAGCCAAAGAAGACAAAATGATAATTCCCTGGCTTGCTTCTAATCCATTGAAACCGGCAAGAATATTAAATCCAGTAGAAGCTCCCATAACCCCTATTGGGACAATTATAAAAGCGTACCAGATTCCAAGGCTTACTACCCCTATCAAAGGTATTGCAACATCATGTTCTCCTGCATTTATCACCACTAAAGGAATTGCTGCGATTAGCATTAGGCAAATTCTGAACCATGCAGGCAAACCGCCTTTTTTCCATCCGAGAAAATCATCAACCAAACCCACTATTCCTGCGATTATTACCGTTGTCAGGATTGCAAAAATGCTCGTTGTAATCACATCCCCTTTAATAATAAAAGTCTTTATAGCAACATATAAAAGAACTCCAATGCTAAATCCAAACAATACAATCAGTCCTCCAGAGCCAGCAGCACCTTTTGGATGGAGGTATTTATTCATGTCTTCCCATATTAACCCTATTTGCTTTGCTTTTTTTATCCAATAAGGCAAGAAAAACAGAGTTATAAAAAAACCAAGAAGAATTGGCAGGATTAAAATAAGCTGCATGTTAATTATTCATCTCCAATATAAGAATTAATAAATTCTTCCTTTTAATGTCAGAAATTTTCAGCAGTTTAAAACCACCTCCTTTAGGATGTGGTTCGAATTTCTGAGCATCCAAAAGTCCAAACAAACCACACCTTAAAAGGTGTGGTAAACTCAAGGACTTTTTGATTTTATCCATATTCTCCTTTTTTTGCAACTGCTAATTCCTTGTTAGGATATTCTGTTTTTAAAAATTCAGGATTTACCTTAATATTAAGGGGGTATTCTATCTCCCAGATTTTTATTGGCCCCTGAAATCCCTGATACTGAACAAACTCCCCTATATTCACCCCATTTGTTCTTAAATTTTCTATTATAAAACTGCTTTCAGTATGCGCGAGCTTAAAATAACTTGATTGCTGATTGAATAGATACAGCCGGGCTAATTGAGAGTTTACTGTCCTGTTGCTTAAATACAATGCAGCTCCAAAATAATTAATATTAATCCCCTTTTCATTTATGTAATTTATATTTGGGAATAAGAAAACTCCTGATTCTAATCCCGTTTTAAAATCCATTTTTTCTTGTTTATAATCCACATAAATATACCTTAAAGGTATTCTATACTGTTGTTCCTGATAAACAAAAATTCCCTCTGGCTGCAGAAAACTGCTTCCAATCTGTCCTATGCTTTTTTTCTCTCTTAATACAATTGCTCCAATTAATGTTTTTCTTGCAGGTAAAAATACTTCTCTGCCATCTTTTTCCCATAAAATGTCGTCATCAGTTGCAGTTCCGCCCATAAGGAGATATATTGTTTCATTATTCAGCTCTTGTGTTTGTTTGTCATCTGCTATAAATGTGGAAATCCAGGAGAATCTGTCATAATTTTCATCTGCACCTATGCTGGAAAATGCAGGATATTTTCCAATATCTGTAGAATCAATTAAAAGATGAGTTGCATTATGCGTGTAAAGAAATTCTAATGCTTTTCCTTCATCACTGCCAGTTAAAACATGCCTTCCTAAGAGGTGATTCCAGTATACTATCGCATTCCCTCCATCAAGTACTGTTGCCCTCTTGCCAATACTCTGCAACCAATAGCCATAATCCCACCAGTGCGCAAAAACAGCATTTTCAGGAGTATTTTCTCTAACCCATGCCATTGCTTTCTGCCACTGCCCCTGATAATAGCCTGGAGCAAAGTTTTCTGCCATCAATTTGTCCCCTTGGTAATAATTATAAAAAGTGAATATCAAAGATATAATTAAAATTGCAATAGCCAATAAGCTAAACAATTTAGCCATCTCTTCTTTTTCTTTAAACGCTCCTTTGAAAATACTCACAGATAAAAATGCAATTGTTATCGGGCTTACTGCTCCTAAAACCATTATCAATCTTATTGCCCCTCTTGCTCCAATAATCCCCAATGTCAGGATTATAAAATAAAGAATATAGCTAAATTCAAATTTATTAAATATATCAAATTCATTTTTGTCATAATTCTTCTTGTAAACATACCAGAAACATCCAATAAACGCAATAACCCCCAAGGCATAAAAACCCACACTCAAAGTATTTACTCCATTTAATGCTCCGGATTCAGAATACCTGCTGAATATTATTGCACTTAAAAAGATGAGATAACTGATTGTTAAAGATAATCTATCTCTTTTTTTTAATCCAGATATCATCTTATCAAATAAAAATACAGAACCAATAAAGAACAACCAGAAAAATACCGGAATCCCCCTGAAAACAGGCCCAAAACTTTCTCCCCAATCACTGATAAAATACGGCTGTTTATTCTCTGCGACAGTAAAGCTAAACCTTGAGTAAGAAGGCTGGATTAAAGACCTTTTAATCTCACCAATCTGGGACAAAATGAAATTAGGGCCCAAGAATATCAATATTGCCATCAATAAAATTAAAGCAGAAACTATTAAGGATAAGATTTCAGGGGGGATTTTTATTTTTTCTTTTATTTGATTCATCCTTTTATCTTTAATTATAAGCAGGCTTATGCCCACAAGAACAAGCACGCCTATTGATGTGCCTGTAGAAAAGGAGGTAATTAAATTTTTCAAGCTATATCTTGCTGAAAAAGGCATCATAACAGCAAAAGAAGAAACGAGCCAGCAGGAATAAACATAAAAGTTTTCTTTTTTAATTTTTCCAAGGGCAAAAGCGAATAGAAATGCTGTAGGTATAGTAAGATAAATAAAAATCATTCCTCCCCAGATTAATGCCATCAATCCCGTAGAAATGCCTGCCAACACGCCAAAAATTAATCCTTTTTTAATTTTTTCAGAAGTAAATGCCTCTAAGAAAAAATAAAATGCTAAAAACATAAAAAAGAAAGCAGCTGATTCTTTTTCCGGAATGCCTGCAATTGTTCTTGGCAGTAATGACGGAATTAAAACAAATAAAGCTGTAGCGAGCAAAGCGATTGAATTTTTTGTAACTTTGTTTTCTTTATAGAAAATTTTTCTTGCAAAAAGGAAAAAGGCTATTGTAGTAAGAGCAAACATTACTACTGGAAATATAATCGCAGAGTATGTAACGCTGTCGCTTAAAGAGAAAACAACCAATAACTTATGAAGCCAAGCAATCATATAACTCAACAAGCCCATTTCTTCTGAAGTTTTAAATCCAAGAGGAACATTCCTCATAGTATCAATAACAAATAATTTCCCATGCTCTGCAATATATTCGGCCCATCTCAAAAAAAGAAAAGGGTCTAAATCAGGTCCAAGAGTCCAAGTTCCAGTAGAGATGTCTTTTAATAAGGGGATATTTCTTGTCCTTATATAAACCCCAAGCCAGACTATAAATGCAAGAACTAAATAATAAATCCCACTGCTCTTTTTTAACAACCCAGCTATCTTTTCTTCCCTTTCTTTTACTAATGGGTCATCTGTCTTTTCTTTTTCCATATCTAAAAGTTTTACTGTGATTATTCAGATTATAATATAAGACGCTGCAATTTAATCATGGTCAAGGACGCGGATATTTTACACTAATTATATATCCGTTATTATAGATTTAACGTTCATCGTCTACTAATCCGAGTAATTCTTCTGCATCTGGCTCTGCCACAACATCTTTCTTCCCGCAATATGGGCATTTTTTACCTTTTTCAGTTGTTGCAGATTCAAATCTATAGTCACAGCTTTTACAAACAAGTTTCATGTATTTAGTTAAAACTGGCCATATTTAAGGATTGTGGTTAATTGATTTT